>JAFDME010000222.1 GCA_019306075.1 Deltaproteobacteria bacterium
AAGCGGCGTGATAAACCCAATGAGTGTGAGGCGATGCATGTTATTGGGGATGTAAAGGGGAAGACGGCTATTTTACTTGATGATATGGTCGATACTGCCGGAACATTGTGTGCGGGAGCAAAAACATTGCTTGCCAATGGGGCAAAGGAAGTTCATGCATGTTGCTCTCATGCTGTTCTCTCCGGACCTGCAATAGAGCGCATCTCTTCCTCTGATATGAAGTCACTGGTAGTTACCAATTCTATTCCTCTCAGGGAGGATGCAATTGGGTGTGCCAAAATCACAGTGCTGTCAGTGTCAGAATTGCTTGCTAGTGCAATTAACAGAATTCACAATGAGGATTCTGTCAGTTCGTTATTTGTGTAGGTGGTAGTACAGTAGTTTTTGGTGTTGATGTAATGATTAGGAATTGTTGCAATAAATTTATATTTAATTGATATAATTGAGTCAGTCGCAGGCTTATTTTAACAGCGACTGTTTTGTTAAGGAGGAATTATGCTTCAGGTTGAAATGTCTGCTTCTCTCAGGTCGACTTCCGGTAAGGGGGCCATGCGCAGGTTGCGGATGGAAGGTATGACTCCTGCAGTTGTTTATGGTGGTGGTGGAGACGCCATGTCGCTGCAGCTCGAGTCAAAAACCCTGCTGGCCAAGCTGCTTGAGTTTTATCGCCGTAATACAGTTGTTACCTTGAAGATTGATGGAGGTGGTGAGAAGAAAGTTTTGATGAGTGAGGTGCAGACTCATCCTGTTACAGATTCTCTCATTCATATTGATTTTTGTGAGATTGATCTGACAAAAGATCGTGCTTTTGACGTTCCTGTAGTTTTCGAAGGAAATGCCATAGGGGTCGATCTTGGCGGTGCACTTTTTATCAACCATGCGACTGTGGTTTTTGAAGGGAAGCCTCTTGATATCCCTGATCAGTGTACTCTGGATGTGGCTGATCTTAATATTGGAGAGAGCCTCAAATGCAGTGCTATTGTCGTTCCGGAAGGTGCTCGACTGATTACCGATCTGAATGAAACTATAGTGGCCGTGGCAATGGCCGGGCAGAAGGAAACCGAGGACGAGGAAGAAGAGGAAAGCGCAGTAGAGGTTGAGGGCGAGGAGACGGAAGAGGTGGAAGAATCCTCAGAATAACTGCTGACTGCTTATCTCTTTTCTGTTGAATATGTTACTGTGAAGAGCCTGGGGGAAAGATCCCCGGGCTCTTTTTGTTTATTGTTATGGCGATAAAACCTTTCCTCATAGCGGGACTTGGAAATAGAGGCAGCGAGTATGATGGTACACGCCACAATGCCGGTTTCCTCGTTATTGATGAGTTGGCCAGGAGGTGGCAGGTTGAGCTGGACCGGGAGAAGTGGCATTCCCTTTTCGGTCGAGTGCAGCTTTCCGGCAATACGGTCCTTTTCTTAAAACCGATGACCTTTATGAACCTGAGTGGTAAAGGGGTTGTTGAGTTTGTCCGTTTTTATAAGGTCGATTTCTCTCGGATCCTTGTTATACACGATGACCTTGATATGGGTCCCGGTAGAATTAAGCTGGTAAGGGGAGGGGGGAGCGGTGGTCATAATGGCATAAAGTCTCTTGTTGATTGCCTTGGGAGTAAGGATTTTTCCCGCCTGAAGGTTGGTATCGGGCGGCCGGGACTGAATGGTGTTCATCGCAGCTTCCCTGTGGAAAAATATGTTCTGGGGCATTTGGCTGATGACGAGCTGCAGCTGCTTGTCTCCCGGTACGATTTTATTGAAAAGGGAGTCCGCCTTTTTATTGAAGGGGATTCAGCCGGTGCGATGTCAGTAATAAACAGGCTGAAATAGTCTTTACAGTATGATTTTTTTTGAGATGCACTTTCTACCCCGGGGTTAATTTTTATAAATCAATGGTTTGCTAAGCCGATCAGTTTGGTTGATTGCATTCTCCGTTCGGAATTGCCTTTGTATGGGCTGATACAAAAACAACAGATATTTTGTGCGGATTATGTTATGGTTGAAACTTGGAATGTTGATAAACCGTGATACGGCGCGCTGATATTATAACCGGCCTTGCCGGCTGATAATTTCCCTGCTGCCTGTCTGAATTTTTTGCTGTGAAACTGTGAAGTGTTGTTAGGTATGACAGGTGCTTCCTAATAAGGAGAGATGAGTGTTTGTTGAAGGTGATATGGCTGTATATCCAGCCCATGGTGTAGGTGTTATTAAATCTGTAGAGATGCAGACTGTTGCCGGTATTGATCAATTTTTTTATGTGCTGGAGATACTGGAAAATAAAATGACAATTATGATCCCTACCATAAGCAGTGAGAGTGTGGGACTCCGTGCAATTGTCAATGAAAGTGAAGTGCGTGGCGTTCTTGATATTCTGGAGGATAGAACTGTTGAGCTTGGTACACAAACCTGGAATCGCAGATATCGGGACTATATGGAAAAAATCAAAACCGGTTCTGTGCACGAGGTTGCATCTGTGCTTCGTGATCTTTTCCTCCTCAGTTCTCTTGCGCAGGATACCGAGGAATCTGTTGTCAGTGAAACTATCGAAGCAAATTTTTCATAACCCCGCAAATTTGGAGCCAACCGGTTCAACTGCAATAGGCCACAGTCAGAGAGGGCATCTAACATGAGTACTCTGGCTCTCTGCGGCAGGTTTTCATGCCCCGGTTATTCTGTCTTTTGAGATGTTGAACTGAATGTTTTTTATCTTTTCAGCGATCTCTCCATGCAATCCCATATTAATGATAGTAGTTCTTCCCCGGTTTCCGGTAACTGTTTTTCAATAAAAATTGACAGTCGCGTGGCCGGGATTCGTCTCGACCGGTTTTTATCCCAGTTTCTTCAGTCAGTTTCCAGATCTCGAATTTCCTCATCAGTCAGTGATGGTTTGATCAAGGTGGAAGGAGAAGTACAAAAGAACAGTTATCGTCTCAAAGGGTGGGAAACCATTACCGGTTCAATTCCCGTGCAGCCTGAGCTTAATGTAGTCCCTGAAAAGGTTGATTTCCATGTTCTTTTTGAAGATGAATTTTTGCTTATTCTCTCAAAACCTCCCGGCATAGTGGTACATCCCGGAAGCGGAAATTACAGTGGTACGCTGGTAAACGGGCTGGTTTATCATTGTCGGTCTATTGAGGGGGTTGGTGGCGACAGGGTGCGGCCGGGTATTGTTCACAGGCTTGATAAGGATACCTCCGGTATCATGGTTGCGGCAAAGACTGAATCAGTACATGGAGAGCTGGCTGCACTGTTCAAAAACCGGCAGGTACAGAAGTGGTATATTGCTCTGGTACATGGAATCATGAAAAAAAAGAGTGGCCGTCTCGTTGCTCCCATTGGCCGTCATCCTGTGAATCGCAAGAAAATGGCAGTCCTCCCCGAAAAAGGGAGGCATGCCGCTACCGGCTGGGAGGTTCTGGGAGAACTGGAGGGCAAATACAGCCTGCTGCGGCTTGGAATTGAGACAGGCAGAACCCATCAGATACGGGTGCATATGGCTCATCTGGGTCATCCTGTTGCCGGTGACCAGGTATATGGAGGTAATAGAAACAACAGCACTTTTTCGCGCCAGCTTCTTCATGCTCATCGCCTTGTATTGCAGCACCCGGTGACCGCGGACATTCTTGACCATCTCGCGCCCCTGTGGCAGGATTTTTCGATTGTGCTGCGTGAACTTGGATGGAAAGGGCAGGGCGGAATTGGATGAAGATAGCGGTCACGGGAGGGCTTGGGAGCGGGAAAAGTACAGTAAGTAAAATACTTGCATCTTCCCTGGAATGTGTACGTATTGATACTGATGAGCTTTGCCGTAACCAGCTTCAACCCGGAAACGTTGGAATGGAGCGACTTAAAGAAGTTTTTGGGTATAGATTTATCAATCCTGATGGAACACTCAATCGTCAGGCCTTGAGGAGATCGACATTTCAGGATCATGCAGTTAAATCTCAACTTGAGACTATCCTTCATCCTGTTGTTCGTGAGATTGTAAATGACAGATGGGATAGACGGAAGGACGGTGAGGCGCATCTCGTTGTTGAAGTACCACTTCTCTATGAGGTTCAATGGCAAAGTGATTTTGATCAATGTATCGTCGTTTATGTACCTGAACATCTTGTGTACCAGAGAGTTGTGAGGAGAAGTGCACTTGATATGGAGGAGATTCGTCGGATCATAAACGCCCAGATGCCGATTGAAGAAAAATTGGCTTATACACCGTTTATTGTTGATAACAGCACTACCCTGGCCAGTACTGTGCTGCAGACAGCGTATCTTGTCAGAACACTGCTCCGCTGATTCTTCAGGGTTTGTTATTTGTTTCAGAGGATAATTTCCCGCCAAATCTTAAAAAGCTTGACAGTCTCTGACCGAATACGTATAAGAGGTACAGTGAATCAGGATTCGATTCCTGAGTCTATCATTCAGTTTCCTGCCTCCTGGTTTATGGAAAGAAGCGTAGGGTCTGAGTGATATTATATATAAGGTTGTTTCTTCAGCCGTTTTAATTCTGGCTTTTACGAGATTACCATTTCTGTCTCTACCTGATCAATTAAAAAATCCTGTATAGAATATCCCGTCTGTTACGATTACTTCGATGTGGTGTCTTCTGAAAAACAACAGCTTATTTTTTTCTGTTTTAGTGCCTTACTCCTTAAAAGCTGAAATAAAAAACAAGAAATTATTAAATGCCATTAAACCAATTTGGTGAATACCAGCACCAGATAGCGAACGTAGAGAGACCTTCGAGGCACGTATCCAAGCATTTTAAAATTCCGGTTTATTCGGGTGAGTTGTTTTTCAGTTTTTCCCTGATCATTAGGTAAATTATTCCGAATGTATCTGTTGCATTACTGAATCAATAATTATAGAAAATCATCAAAGCCTGCATTTGTCCCTGAGGATCAGATATTCAATATATTTCGTGGGTTGAGAGAACACAATATTTCAAGAAACTTCCCTGGGTACAGAAAGATAGCCGTATCTAACTTCAAATTTACGCATATTTTTGAAGATGTGCGGCAGGCAGCAGCACCAGGATACTTATTCTGTTTGTGAGGGGAGGTTTTTTACAGAGTACAGAGTGTCATACAGTTGAAATCTACCGGAAATGGATAGTTATGGAAAGGTACTCTTTCACGCTGTCATATTGTGTGTATCCGGTCGAAAAACGAGAGGGATAAGGAAAACCGCATTTTTCTTATCCTGCCAATAATCCTGAAAGGAGAAGTAGATTAATGAATCTGGCGGAACTGAAGTTGATGAAAATCGGTGAGCTGATAAAGCTCGCCCGCAATCTAAGTGTCGATGGTTACAGTTCGCTGCGAAAACAGGAATTGATTTTTGCTATACTCAAAGTCCAGTCAGATAAGGACGGGAAAATGAGAGGAAACGGTGTCCTGGAAATACTGCCTGACGGCTTTGGCTTTCTGCGGGCTCCTGATTATAATTATCTTCCTGGTCCGGATGATATTTATGTCTCACCTTCCCAGATCCGCAGGCTCAGCCTTCACACTGGCGACACTATTGACGGTTTGGTGCGTGCACCAAAAGATGGAGAGAGGTACTTTGCTCTTCTTAAAGTTGAGAGTGTCAACTTTGATCCACCGGAGGCGGCCAAACAGAAGACACTCTTTGCTAATTTAACCCCCCTTCATCCTAACCAGGCGTTTTCCCTGGAATGGCAGCCGGACAATTATGCCATGCGTATTATGGACATGTTTGCTCCCATGGGCAAAGGGCAGCGCGGCCTTATTGTTGCGCCACCACGGACAGGTAAGACCGTGCTGATGCAGAAGATCGCAAATTCAATCGTAAGAAATCATAAAGAAGTCTATCTCATAGTTCTTCTTATTGATGAACGTCCTGAAGAAGTGACGGAGATGACCAGGAGTGTTAAGGCGGCAGAGGTGGTCAGCTCAACTTTTGATGAGCCTCCTCAGAGGCATATTCAGGTTGCAGAGATGGTTATCGAAAAGGCAAAGAGGCTGGTGGAACATAAAAAAGATGTCGTCATTCTTCTTGACAGCATCACCCGTTTGGCCAGGGCCTATAATACTGTGACTCCTGCCAGTGGCAAAATTCTCTCCGGCGGTGTTGAGGCGAATGCCCTGCACAGGCCCAAACGATTCTTTGGTGCTGCACGGAATATAGAGGAGGGAGGCAGTCTGACAATTATGGCTACTGCTTTGATAGAAACAGGCAGCCGCATGGATGAGGTTATATTTGAGGAGTTTAAAGGGACAGGAAACTCAGAACTGATTCTGGATCGTAAAATGGCTGATAAACGAATTTTTCCTGCCATTGACATCAGGCGCTCCGGCACCAGAAAAGAAGATCTTCTGATCAAGAAAGACGCACTTAATAGAATCTGGATATTAAGAAAATTGCTCAATACTATGAATCCCGCAGACTGTATGGACTTTCTGAAGGACAAATTGAAGCATCAAAAGACGAACGCTGATTTTCTTGATTCAATGAATGGTTGAGTTACCATATTGTTGTCTGATTTTAGTTGAAAAAAAATCCTGATTGATTATTATAGTTTCTTTGTTTTTTGCGTCGGAATGCAAATATTCCTGTCTGCATTAAACGAGTGGAAAATTTTCCGACTTGTCGGGTTAGATTAACACCATCGGAGTATGGATGGGGAGGATAGGAATATGAAAAGTGGTATACATCCTGAATATCATAAAATAAAGGCAACTTGTGCCTGTGGGAATGAGGTGGAACTGGGCTCTGTTGTTGAAGAAATGAAAGTTGAAATTTGTTCTGCCTGTCATCCATTTTTTACCGGCAAACAAAAGCTTGTGGATACTGCGGGTCGTATTGAAAAATTTAAGCAACGTTATGCAAAGCATTTTGCTGAAAAAGAAAAATCTGAGAGCTGATTAATTTGGTGAAACGACGTATCCCCCTGTGAAACTCTTGAACTGAGTTTTTCCTGTCGGGGTTGATTTTATCTTTGCCCGGTGATTTCCGGTATAAAAACCGGGTGCTGTTCTGTCCACAACGATGATTTTCATGGTTGTGGACTTTTTTTTCGCTTCTCGTCTCATCTGAATGATTTCTCAACTATTTTAAATTTGGCTTTTTAACGGGATTATCATGTTTGATAAATTTGCTGATCTGGAAGACAAAATTTCTCACCTTGAAGGCAGACTCTCTGATCCCGAACTGGTGACTAACCAGAAAGAGTTTCAGAAGGTAGCCAAGGAACATGCTCACCTGAGCAAACTGAACACTTTATACCTTGATTACCGTCGGGTTCAGCAGGAAATTGAAGAAAGTAAAGTTTTGCTGCATGATGAGGATGAGGATTTAGAGCTGAAAGAGCTTGCCCGTGCAGAAATTGAGGAACTGGAGGTTGAGGAGAAAAAACTGGATGAGGATATTAAGCTTATCCTCCTCCCCAGGGATCCTAATGATGATAAGAACACTTTTCTGGAAATTCGTGCTGGAACAGGTGGAGATGAGGCGGCTCTTTTTGTTGGTGATCTTTTTAGAATGTACAGTCGGTTTGTTGAGAGTATGGGCTGGCGTGTTGAAACGATAAGTTCCAGTCCACTTGGTATTGGTGGTTTCAAGGAAATCATTGCCCTGATCAGGGGTGATAAGGTGTATTCCAAGCTTAAATTCGAGAGTGGAGTTCACCG
>JAFDME010000223.1 GCA_019306075.1 Deltaproteobacteria bacterium
GGGTAAGATGCATTATACCAGTATAATTAAATAGATCTGACTGTCAACCACCAAGCCGCCTGCAGCAACATACCGTCACAAGGGAAAAAGAAACATGCCGAAGACAACACAAACTACAATTTTTCGAAAAAATTATACTCCGCCGCCATATTTTGTTGAAACTATAGATCTGAATTTTGAACTCTATGAAGAAATGACCAGAGTGACGGCGACAAGTGTTCTTTCCAGAAATCGTACGGATACAGGCAGCCAGGCACATCTGATCCTCTCCGGAGAGAAGCTCCATCTTGTCTCGGTTAAAGTTGATCAGCAGCTTATCTCCTCTGACCAGTACAGTGTGGATGATGAAACACTGATGATTTATGACCCGCCATCTTCTTTTACTCTTGAGATTGTAACTGAAATTCAACCAGCAGAAAACAGTTCACTTGAGGGATTATATCTATCCAGTGATATCTATTGCACCCAGTGTGAACCTGAAGGATTCAGGAAAATCACCTATTATCTGGATCGACCTGATATTCTCGCAAAATTTAGTGTTCGGGTGGAAGGAGACAGGGAGAGCTGCCCGGTAATGCTGTCAAACGGGAATTGCATTGAGAAGGGCAATCTGAAAGCCAACCGACATTATGCTGTCTGGCAGGACCCATTTCCCAAACCCTGTTATCTTTTTGCCCTGGTGGCAGGAAAACTGAATTTCATTGAAGACCTGTTCATTTCAAAGACAGGCAGGAAAATCAACCTGCAAATTTATGTAGAGGAACAGAACAGGACAAAATGCGCTCATGCCATGCGCTCTTTAAAGAAGGCGATGAAGTGGGATGAAGATGTTTTTGGCCTTGAATATGACCTGGACATCTATATGATCGTAGCAGTGGACGATTTTAATATGGGAGCGATGGAGAACAAAGGCTTGAACATTTTTAATTCAAAATATGTCCTCTCAACACCTGAAACTGCAACTGACGAGGATTATACTGGCATTGAAGCTGTCATTGGTCATGAATATTTCCATAACTGGACAGGCAACAGGGTGACCTGCAGGGACTGGTTTCAACTCAGCCTGAAGGAGGGATTGACTGTTTTTCGAGACCAGGAATTTTCTTCAGATATGAATTCACGTGCCGTTGAGAGAATTAAAAATGTGCGTATCCTCAAAAATTTCCAGTTCCGCGAAGACAGTGGTCCCATGGCCCACCCTATACGACCTGAATCGTATCAGGAAATCAATAACTTTTATACTGTAACTGTTTATAATAAAGGGGCGGAAGTCATCCGTATGATGCATACCATACTCGGGGCTGACAGGTTTCGGCGAGGTATGGATCTCTACCTTGAAAGACACGACGGACAGGCTGCGACCTGTGATGACTTTGTGGCCTCAATGAGTGATGCATCAGGGGAGGATCTGAGCAAGTTCAGCTACTGGTACAGCCAGGCAGGAACACCTCTCATCAAAGTCAGGGGTGAGTGGGACGCTCAATTAAACCAGTACCGGCTGACCTTAAGCCAGAGTTGCCCGCCAACGCCGGGACAAACTGAAAAAGAACCATTTCACCTGCCGATTGCTGTTGGTCTGATTGGAGAGGATGGAAAAGATCTTCTTACAACTGTGAAAGGGGGAACGAAAATACTGCACCTTAAGAAAAAAGAGCAGGATTTTACATTTGACAACATCGACAGTCAACCCGTTATCTCCTTCCTGCGGGAATTTTCTGCACCCGTTAAAGTGGATCCATTCCATTCTCTGGAAGAACTTACCTTTTTAATGAAACATGATTCAGACAGGTTTAACCGCTGGAACGCAGCTATGCAGCTTACGATCTTAACGGTTCTTGACATCGTCGGCATGGTCAGCAAAGGGAAAAAACCTGAATTTAATGATCTCTATTTCAATGGAGTTTTTCATAGTCTCACATCACCAGTCGATGATGCGTCGCTATTGGCACTTACCCTGCAACTGCCCGCAGAAACAACACTCGCCCTGGAAATGGCAACCATTGACCCGAATGCACTTCACAAGGGCAGACAACTGGTGAAAAAAGAACTGGTAAAACGGTATAAAAATGAATTCATGCAACTCTACCACAGCAACAGAACCACCGGTAATTATCAGATAACTCCTGAAGGTATGGGAAAGAGAAGCCTTAAAAACACGGCCCTCTCATACCTTATGTCTCTTGAACCTCTGACTGATGATATACTACAACTTTGCACCGATCAGTATAGAGAGGCTGATAATATGACTGATACCATTGGTGCCTTGCGATGTGTAGCTGATCTTGATGACACAATCAGAAGAGAATTCTTTGATGATTTCTACAGCAAATGGCAGAGGGATACCCTTGTTATGGACAAATGGTTTTCTCTGCAGGCTGCATCCAGTCATAAAAATACTCTGGCGCATGTAAGGAAACTTACTGAAAGCAGCCTGTTTTCCCTGGAAAATCCGAACAAGGTACGCTCACTCATTGGTACATTCAGCGGTATAAATCACGTTCGTTTTCATGACATCAGCGGGGCAGGATATCTGTTTCTCAGCGACATTATAATCAAACTCAACAACATAAACCCTCAGATCGCAGCCCGTCTGGTGACACCTCTGATCAACTGGAAAAGGTATGACACAAAGAGGGGGGACCTTATGAGAGAACAACTTGACCGTATTGCAGCGGTGGATGGAATTTCAAAAGATGTGGCGGAAATTGTAGAGAAAAGCCGGTAGCTGCGCGTTGCCATCAGCAGCGGATTATTTTCTTTTGTGACAAAAGAGACAGCGGTATTTGGGAGGATGGTCCTCTGACAGAGGAGCATCCATACCAATATCGTGACATTTGAGACAAAATTTTTCAGCCTCTTTTTTTCCTTTAATCTCGTAAAATCTGCTATGTATCTTATCTTTTGGTAATGGTGAGGTGGTTTCTTCCGGTGCATTCAGTAAAAAGATGAGTATTGCCACGCAGACAGCTGCGAATACCGCATTCATTACCCATAATTTTTTCTTTTCCATTAAATCCCTTCCTCTATATGGCAGCCATATGCATTAATTTGCCATCTCAATTTTATCAAATTTTACCAGTCCCGTGCGTAGAGCAAAAATGAGCAGCTCTGATAAAACAGTACAGACGAAATGACTTCTTCCAGAAATAGAGACCAATCTTTTATGTTTTTTATGCGTAGCGACTAATTGTGAAATTTCCGGCCGTGGACTTTTCGGGGAAGCAATATAGCGGCCAATTGCTTCTCCTGATACAAGAGCAGGGTAAATTCCTTCTCCGGTCAGACCTGACGCAAACCCGGCGGCATCACCGGCAAGGAAAAAATTGTCAAAGTGCCATCCCCGGTAATCATAATTAATAAATTCTGCCGTCGCCTTCTGCGCAGAAAGAACAATTCCTCTCTGTTCGGCCCAGTCGAGCAGATTTTCCCTTAAAAGCGATGGTTTAATGCTTGTTCTGTTCGCATATGCTCCCACTGAGACTGTCCCGGCATGGGGGAAAACCCAGCAGTAGCCGTTATTGAAAAGTGAGGTGTTAAAATGCCATTCCATTTTTTTTAAATCAGCGGAAATCTGGTAATTAATGCCAACCCCCATAAACGTCCTGGGAATTCCAAGATACCTCCTGACCATTGAGGAGGAACCATCCGCCCCCACAAGGTGTCTGTAACGTATCATTTCAACACGACCATTGTCTTTATTTAACACACTGATTTCTCCGGGGGAGATATTTGTGACCATACTGGACGTTCTGATCTCAGCACCGGATTGAATCGCCATATCGGCCATATATGAACCCAGTTTTATCCGGTTAACTGTGGCGATTATCGGCGTTTTTGCGGTTACTTCAGCCTTCTGAAATCTTGAATAGATATGCTGCCTGGAAAATTCTCTTTCAGCGACATATCCGGGAAGTTTTTTAATAAGACCGTTCCTGGTAATACCTCCTGCACAGATTTTCTTACCAATAGTTCTGCTGCGTTCAAGCACCAGGACTTTCAAGCCGTTCTCTGCAGCCACACGACCACAGGCAAGTCCTGCCGGACCAGCGCCAATGACAATAATATCATATGACAAATTCATAGAGCAGATAATAAATTGAGAATAATATAACCTGAATAAACAGGAATTTTAATTGTGTCGGGACGAAACTCTGATATAACAAAAGAAGCTGTTCAACACAAGGTCAGTGATGAACAGCTTTTCAGGATGGGGGAGGGAGGTGCATGCTGCAGTCCGATAAATTAACCTTCAGTCAAAGCTGCAACAAAGTATTCCCTGTTAAGACGTGCAATATTCCTGATTGATATGCCCTTTGGACAAACAGCTTCACACTCCCTGGCATTGGTACAGTTACCGAAACCCTCTTTATCCATTTGAGCCACCATGGTAAGAGCACGCTGCTTTCTCTCTGCACTGCCCTGGGGCAACAGTGCAAGCTGGGAGATCTTCGCGCTGGTAAAGAGCATGGCCGCCCCATTAGGACAGCCTGCAACACATGCGCCGCAGCCAATACATGCCGCAGCATCCATTGCAAGTTCGGCCCTGTTGGATGAAATGGGAATACTGTTCCCGTCTGGAGTGCCGCCTGTATTAACAGAGACATAGCCTCCTGACTGGATGATTCGGTCAAGGGCGGAACGATCAATCAGCAGATCTTTTTTAACCGGAAATGCCCGCGATCGAAATGGCTCAATAACTATAGTATCCCCGCTTGAGAAGTTCCGCATATGCAGCTGACAAAGTGTCACTTCTTTTTCAGGCCCATGGGCAACACCATCAATCACGGCACCACACATGCCACAGATTCCCTCCCTGCAATCATGATCAAAAGCAACGGGTTCCTTTCCTTCCCGCGTCAGCTGCTCGTTGAGAATATCAAGCATTTCAAGAAAGGACATATCTGTATGGACATTATCCAGATCATACGTTTCCAACTTCCCAAGGGCATCACTGTTCTGCTGTCGCCAGATTTTCAGTGTAAGGTTAATAATGGACATTGTGTTTTACCTTAAAATTTCAATTTGAAGCTGCCCTGTTCAGGACAGCTCTTAAGAATTATTTATAGCTTCTCTGGCTTGGAGTAACAAATTCAAATTTAAGCTCCTCTTTATGCATTACCGGAGCTTCACCTTCTGCAATATGTTCCCAGACAGAAACATGGCTGTAATGTTCATCGTCACGCTTTGCTTCATGCTCTTCAGTCTGGCTTTCCACTCGCAAGTGACATCCGCATGACTCTTTTCTTGC
>JAFDME010000224.1 GCA_019306075.1 Deltaproteobacteria bacterium
CGATCTTGAACCGGCATTACAAAATATTATCAACGTCTTATCAGTTGGCAGCTCTGCAAATCTCTCCCTCATTTCATCATAGGGCAGAGACATCCAGAGGGCTTCTCCAAAATGCTCCACCAGGGGTGTAGCCTGTTGCGTATGCCGTACGTCAAGAACCAGCCAGTCCGGCTGGCTTGCCGGGTCATCCATATAGCGGTAGAAATCTTCCATGGATACCTGACGCATCCGATTTTCACAAAGATTATCAGCAACATATGCAGCAGCATTGATGCCATCAATGGCACTGGAAAAGGGCGGAGAATAGGCCATCTCGATATTTCCGAAATCATCAATGACACCACCGCTGCAGAGGGCAACAGCAGCGGCATCAAGCCTTGCTGAGAGGGCATCATTCATTCCACCAACTCCCTGAAGCCCCAGTACCCGCCGGGTCCTGCGGTCAAAAATCATTTCCAGACATATGATCTCCTGGGTGGGGAAAAAATGTGCCCGGTCCGAAGGAGAGGTGAGTGATACGTCCGCATCAAATCCTTCTGCACGCGCGGACTGCAGACTAAGTCCGGTTGAACCCACTGAAATTTCAAACGCCTTAAGGATAAAACTACCGACTCCGCCCTTGAAAACCGTTGGAATACCTGCCATATTATCCGCAGCAACTCTACCCTGTTTATTTGCCATGCTGCCAAAAGGAGCGTAAAACCGCTTGCCGGAGACCAGATGGCAAATCTCAATACAGTCTCCGGCGGCATAAATATTTGGATCGGAAGTCTGCATCCGCTCATTCACCACTATTGCGCCCGACGATGAAACATTCAATCCCGCCTCAATTGCCAGCTGCGTCTGCGGCCGCACACCTGTTGCCATAATAACCAGATCAGCGTCAAGAGTCCTCTGCCCCGTCCTCACACCAATCACCCTGCCATCGCGGGTAAGTATCTCCGCCGCCGCTTCTCCCGTAAACACCTCCACTTTATTATCCTGAAGATGCTTTTTTAGAATGGTCGCCAGAGTCCAGCTGATAATTCCCGGCAGCAGCTGCCCCATATACTCGACCAGTGCTGTCTCTACGCCCCACAGATCAGTAAACGCCTCCGCCATTTCGATACCGATTGCTCCACCACCGATAACGACAGCCTTATTTACCTGACCCCTGGCAATCCTTTCCTTTATTTCTACCGCCTTGTGGATATCATTGACAGTAAAGACACCATCCGCATCGTTTCCCGGAACAGGCAGGGTGACAGGGTGACTTCCGGTGGCAAGCATAAGCAGATCATATTCAATGCTGTACTGATTTCCGGTCGTCAAATCTTCAACCATAACGCTTCGGCCGTCACGATCGATTGAAATAGCGCGGGTTGAGATCAGGGTCTCCACCCCTTTGGTCTTTTCAAAAAAAGTGCTGTCTCTCAGTGCGTGATAACTTGTTGACCTCAACTCTTTTTCATCCGCCACATCGCCAGAGACATAGTATGGAATACCGCACCCCCCATAGGATATCAGATTGTCTTTATCCACCAGAAGTATATCCGCATCAGGCATAAGACGTTTCAAACGACAGGCAGCCTTTGGTCCTGCTGCAACTCCACCAATAATAACAATTTTCTTTCCCATCATATGCTCCATTTTCTTTAGTAATCTCACTTTTCCCTGATACCTGTGCCTGAGAGACGTTCCAGACAGAGCCGGTGACGCTTATCGAAAAGGTAATAACCGGACATCCAGATCGCACTGATCACGCCAAACCCGGTACCGGCAGCTATCAGAAATATTATAAGAATCTGATATTTAACGGCCTCAACCGGAGGTGTACCGCCCAGAATCTGTCCAGTCATCATCCCCGGCAGACTTACCAGGCCAGCGGCGGCCATTGAGTTAATCACCGGGATCATGCCGGTCCTCATGCAATTTTTTCGGATATCACTGCTTGCCTCCTGCCAGGTCTGCCCGAGCAACAGTCTCTGCTCGACGATTCCCCTCTCTTTTTGAAACTGATCCGTTAAACGGTCAAGGGCCAGGGAAATCCCGGTCATGGTATTTCCAAGCAACATACCAAGAAGAGGAATAGCATACTGTGGCGTATACCAGGGGTCAACACCGATAATTACCAGCAGAGCCAGGAGCGAAATTGAGAATGAGGAAACAAACATCGCTCCGGTACCAATTGCATACCCGGTAAAACCCTTGAGGCGTAGGTTCTGTCTTGCCAGAACCTCTCTGCCTGCCGCAAGCAACATGACTGTTGCCAGCAATAATACCAGGGGAAGACTGCCGGAACCAAAGAGAAAGCGCAGGACCATCCCTATAAAGAGGAGTTGGGCCGTCATGCGACAACTGAAGAGAAGGATCTTCCACTCCAGTCCCAGGCTGAGAAGAAGAGACAGGAGAGAGAGAATACAGACCAGAGATGCGGCAATCCCGAGATCCCAGACACTTAACGCAATTACATCCATACCCTTTATCCTCCCTGTCGAAATTTCCTGAAAGTGGAAATTGTCGTCAGAAGTGTTTCTCTCTCCGTTCCACGAGTCCGCCTTTTTCCAGGCATAACTCCCGGACCGCCACTCGTTTCAGCTGCTGCGAATCATGACTGACCCACAATACTGACGCATTTTTCTGTTGTACATAGTGTTGAATAAAATTTTCTATCAGTGTTGTATGATAGGCGTCAAGAGAAGAACAGGGCTCATCGAGAAGGAGGACGGAAGGTGTGTTGCATAAACTGCGCACAAGAGCCAGTCTCTGCTTTTCTCCGGTGGACAGCCTGCTGATCCGCCATTTGAAAACGTCCTCCTCAAATCCCACCGCAGAAATTGTTTTCTTTATGGATTGCGACTCAAATCCTGCAGCAAAATGATCACCCACTGTATCATACCACCAGAACGATTCAGCCGGTACCATTGTCACCCTGCAGCGCCAGAGGGGTGCGGAAAATGTAGCAGCAGGCGTGCCGTCCAGGAAGAGTTGTCCGGAATGGGGAATAATATCAGTAACAGCACGAAGGAGCTGGGTCTTGCCAATACCGGATTTTCCGCTCAAACCAACACATTCACCCTCTTCCAGTGTAAAGGTGTACGGTCCGTTGGAAAGAAATCGCAGCTCCTCAACTCTGAGTCTGCTGCAGTTATTTTGCAGGGGGGATATTGATAACGAAGGTTGTTCCATTGTCCACTTCACTTTCTACTGAGATTTTTCCGCCATGACTGTCAACAATGCTCTTTGTTATTGCCAGCCCAAGACCTGTACCCCTGTTTTTGTCAGTGAAAAACGGCTTGAAAATCTGATCGATTTTTTCCTCAGGTATACCCGGTCCACTGTCACGAACACTAATCCGGATCCCCCCTCTCGAGTTGGAGGTACTCACCTGCACCTGTCCTTCCTCGCCAATGGCCTGCAGGGCATTGACAAAGATATTTAACAGTGCACGGTAAAAACGCTTCTCATCCACCCTGCTCTCGTTTAAATCCGGAGCCAGATCCGCTACCAGATCGATCCGCCTTTTTTTCAGTTCAGGTGAAATAAAGAGAAGTACTTTCTTTACAATCGAATTGAGATGGAGGAGTTCAAGATTCAATTTCTGCGGTCTGGCAAAATCAAGAAATTCAACAACGATTGCATTCAGCCTGATTGTTTCATCAACAATTATCTTTGCCAGATGCTCATTTCCAGGGGCAATTTTTTCAATTCTCTTCGTCAGAATTTCCGCCGTACTTCTGACAATACCGAGAGGACTCTTGATTTCATGGGAGACTGTGGCAACCATGGTGCCGAGATGCGCCAGCCTTTCACTCTGATTCAGCTTTTCTTCAAGCCTCAGCCTCTCCATCGCCCTCTTCTCCATGATCTTCCCGGCCCGGGAAACAATAGTCCGCAGGACAAGAAAAAGAATACCCATTACAACACTGGAAACGACAATAATCCTGCCCTGCAATCGAATGATATTGGCATAGCTGCGGGAGAGATCTTTTTCAATTTCGATAACCCCCATAATAAGATCCCCCTCCTCTCCCCCCTGCCGTACCTGCCTGAAAGGAATAAATGTTTTCAAATCGCATGTCACATCGTCCACCAGGTGGAGCAGACTGAAAACATTACCGCCATATACAAGCCTGGAATTGGAGACACCCCCCAGGGCCTTGATATATTCTGCCTCTCCCACATCCTTCTGACCGACAAGTTCAGGGATCGTCGAGTAAGAGATAATATTCATACTTGAATCGTAGATCGTCACTGAATCAATCTTCAACCCTTGAATAACACCCTTTATGATACTATCTAGCAGCTCAAACTGCTCCGGAGTACTAAGTTTTATTCCACCATATCGAACAACGGCAGGAAGGACAAAACGCCGAAACACCTGCTGATTAAGGTTTTCTGCAAGAAGCAGCGAGTATTCTTCATTCTGTTCCATCATAATTTTTCTTGCGTTATCAGAAATTATCCAGGAGAGAAAGAGAGTAAAAACAAGGATAACCAGAAGGCTGGAAAAGGAAAAATATTTAACAAGTTTAAACGGAACCAGGCCGGCATTCAATTTCTGTTGTCTGATAGAATCCAGGCTCTGATTTGAATGCGGTATTTTAACCATTACACACTCCGCATAACCTGCATTTATCCGTATCACAGGGGATACTTGTCTTACCCGCAAAAGCTTTCTGATATTCCTGCCAGAGATAGCTCTGCCTTATTGAGTGATCGATAATTAACCAGGGAAAATAGTCAGACTGGTCATAACCGCAAAGGGCATATTGCTCAGCAGTAAGTCCCTGCCGCTTCATCGCTTGTTTCCAGGAGATACCGGAGGTTGCCATATCCAAAAGGACATCAGCCAGCCTGCGGTCGCCCCGGGCAAGAACCGCCTGAAACAGGACATTATCAGGTTTATCATGATTCACCTGAACATTATCATAAGACCGTAAACCGGTTTTAAGAAATTTAAGCCGCTTTTTCATCCGGGCGAGGACCTCCTTCCGACTTCTGTATTCCCCCTTTTTCAACTGCTCGCCGACACCAAAGGCATGAAATTGAAAAGGTGTCCATGGTTTGGGAACAAAACAGTTAACAGATACTGTAATCTCACACATTCGGCCTCGCAGACGCCCGACGGGATCAATTTTTTCTTTTATTCTGCCCACAAGAGCAACGGCTTCTGCAAGATCCTCCTCGGTTTCAGTGGGCAGACCGATCATAAGATACAGTTTAAGTTTATAAATACCTGCCGC
>JAFDME010000225.1 GCA_019306075.1 Deltaproteobacteria bacterium
GAGGCCTGTCTTGCCCGCTTTCGCGGTCTGCAGTTGCAGGTGCCGCCCCGGTATTCAGCTCTAAAGTATAAGGGAAAACCTTTATATTATTATGCTCGCAAGGGGATTAAGGTCGAGAAAGATGCCCGGCAGGTCAATATTGCTGTTCTGGAGCGTGTCGATACTCTTCAGGATCTTTCCGGAGAAGTTGCGGAATTGAGGCTGAGGGTTGTTTGTGGAAAGGGAACATATATCAGGACACTTGCTGAAGATATTGGGAAAATGCTCGGTTGCGGTGCCCATCTTACTGCGCTTCGCCGAACCAGAAGCGGTTTTTTCTCCCTTGAGAACAGCCTTACCCGGGATGATTTTGAGGCAGATGACGCCAGGGACATATTTATGCAGAAAGTATTCACTGTTGATGAAGTGTGTAAATTGTTGCAATAATCAAATGAGTTGGATAGTGTAAAAGAGTAAGTGTAAAAAGTATCTAACCCGAATGAATTGAAATTTTAAAATGCCTGGATAAATACCATGGTGCTCTACATAGGCACATAATTTTAAAATACACTCCTCAATTTCTCGGAGTCTGCGCTTACCTGGTTTTTGTTACAGAAGTTCTAGAGTAAGGTACTAAACCCGGCTTGCAGAGGTACGCCACCTAATCCTGCAGCCATCTGTCGTAGCGTGTAGTTGGTTAGTGTTAATGAAGAATAAGGTATTGTACTGTATTTGATCTTATATATGGAGCCCCGATAAACGGGAAGGCACCGTTTTTATTTTTTTGCTGTACTCAGTTCTGAGTTCCTGCAGGGAATTTATAGCAGGAAATATTTATCTGGTGCTAATTGTTAATAGTAATGGGTAGCTTGCGAATAAGCAATTTTGCAAGGTGGTCTAATGTTTCAGGAGGATTGTCGTGGCACAGTCAGCAGTAAGGAAGAACGAAATAATCGAGAAATTTAAAACTCATGGATCTGATACAGGATCATCAGAGGTTCAAATTGCTCTTCTTACAGATCGTATAATGTATCTCACCGAGCATTTTAAAGTTCATAAAAAGGATCATCATTCAAGGCAGGGCTTGTTGAAGCTGGTAGGTCAGCGTCGCAGTCTTCTTGATTACCTGAAGAACAAGGATATTAACAAATATCGAGTGATACTGAAGGAACTTGGTCTTCGTAAATAGCCGCTTCTGTCGATTGTACTGTTTCAGATTGGCTCAGGTAGAGTGAAATGATTACCTCAAGCAGTCCCGGACGGGAGAAACTGCTTGAGGTTTTTATTATTTTAAGGAAGGTTTTAAAACCCGCATGGCGGGAAAAAAAACGCATTCGGGACTGGTGGATAACCCAGTCAGTTTATATGGTGCTAGGAGGTTGTCCGGGGATAGTATTTATGTTTCTGCAGATGTAGTGAAACAAGAATTCATTCCCGGACAGGCTCCTAGGCCTTTTCCCGGTGCGAAATATTTGGAGAAAATATGTTTAATAAAGTAGAAGCTCAAATAGATGGAAAAACAATTTCCATTGAGACAGGTAAACTGGCAAAACAGGCATCAGGGTCAGTGGTGATCCAGTCTGGAGAGACTATAGTTCTGGTCACAGTTGTAGGCGCCAAAGAGAGTAAACCCGAGATGGGTTTTCTGCCTCTTACCATAGAATATCAGGAGAAACTGGCCTCTGTCGGCCGGGTTCCCGGCAATTACTTCAGACGGGAAATTGGTCGTCCAAGTGACAACGAGGTACTGACCTGTCGTATTATTGATCGTCCTCTACGGCCGCTTTTTGCTGACGGATACTGTTCTGAAACCCAGGTCATCGCAACCGTTCTTTCTGCGGATCAGGAGAATTCACCCGATGTTCTTGCTCTGACTGGAGCATCCTGTGCCCTGACCCTGTCCGATGTACCGTTTAACGGGCCGATAGCCGGGGGGCGCATTGGTTTTATCGACGGTGATTATGTTCTGAATCCAACTGTATCAGAGTTGAAGAAGTCTTCAATGGATATCGTTGTTGCCTGTACCCGCCAGGCGGTTGTTATGGTGGAAGGAAAGGCTGATGAGCTGAGTGAGGATGAAATTCTTTCCGGTATCTTTTTTGCCTTCGAGCAACTGCAGCCTCTTATTGACCTGCAGAGCGAGATGCAAAAATCCGTAGGTAAAGAGAAGCGGGAAGTGGCAGCTCCGGTTGTCGATCAGGAACTGCTCGAGAAAGTCAGGACAGTGGCTGCTTCCGGTATGGAAGATGTGTTCAATACGGCTGATAAAATGGAACGGGGTAAAGCCTATGATGAACTAAAAGGTAAAGTTCTCGCTGAGTTGGACGAAACAGGTGAGAATAAAAACAGTATCAATGGTCTTCTTTCGTCCTTTAAGAAATCCTTTATGCGCGGAAAAATCGTCAATAATCAGATCAGGATAGGGGGAAGAAAGTTTGACGAAATCCGTACTATTTCCTGTGAGGCGGAGTATCTTCCCCGCACCCATGGCTCAGCCCTTTTTACCAGGGGAGAGACCCAGGCCCTGGTGTCAGCAACCCTGGGCAGTGAGCGTGATAAACAGCGTGTGGAAACTTTGAATGGAGAAGAGTTGAGAAGGTTTATGCTTAACTATAACTTTCCTCCTTATTCCGTTGGAGAAGCGCGATTTTTACGTGGTCCATCACGCCGTGATATTGGTCATGGTACCTTGGCGGCCAGGGGGTTTGAGCCTGTACTGCCCTCCGAAGAGGAATTTCCCTATTCAATCCGGGTGGTCTCTGAAATTCTTGAGTCCAATGGATCTTCTTCCATGGCGACCGTGTGTGGCGGCAGCATGGCCATGATGGATGCTGGTGTGCCCATTAAACGTCCGGTTTCCGGTATTGCCATGGGCTTGATCAAAGAAGGTGAGAATATTGTCATCTTATCCGATATTCTTGGCGATGAAGATCATCTGGGGGACATGGATTTTAAAGTGGTGGGTACCAGCGACGGTATTACATCTCTGCAGATGGATATTAAGATTGACGGAGTTGATCGTGATATTATGGGTAATGCCCTCTTTCAGGCAAGAGAGGGACGTATGCATATTCTCTCGGAAATGGAAAAAGGGATTTCTAAAGCCCGTGATGAGGTTGTAGATCATGCTCCCAAATACATTGTCCACAAGATCAGCCAGGATAAAATACGGGATATTATCGGACCCGGGGGTAAGATTATCAAGGAATTGTCCGCTGAATTTGATGCCAAAATAGAGGTGGATGACTCAGGCCTGGTTAAGATGTTTGCCTTAAACGGCGATCTTGCTGATGCTCTTGTTGAGAAAGTGAAAGCAATTACTGCGGAGGCTGAGATTGGTGGAGTTTACAAGGGTACTGTGAAAACCATCAAGGATTTTGGTGCATTTGTTGAGATTCTTCCCGGAACTGATGGTCTTGTCCATATCTCTGAACTTGCACATGAACGGGTTGGCAAGGTCAGTGATGTAGTCAAGGAAGGAGATGTGCTTGAGGTTAAAGTACTTGACGTTGATAACCGCGGGCGAATTCGCCTGAGTCGTAAGGCTTTACTTGAGAAATAAGGTGTAGTTGCTTTACTGCTCAAAGCCGGTTCTCCATAAAAGGGGGGCCGGCTTTTTTTATTTGATAGTTTTCGTGAACCGCAGGGTTGCACAGCAGGACATCGACAAATAATCCCGCAGCGAGTCACGAGCGTGGACGTTTGTCGGTGTCCTGCTGCAACCATTGCGGTCAGTTGAATGAAGAGAAGAGTGGTTGTTGACAGCTATGTTTGAGAGGTAGTCAAAGATTTTTAAACGGATTTTTTAGAATGAAGAGTATCAGTGTGAAATTCTGCTGGCTGCATTGCAGTAATGAGAGTGAACTGAACCTGCCGCGATATGAGACTGGCGGTGCGGCCGGTATGGACGTGGAGGCGGCGGTTGAAGGGAGTGTCGTTATCGACCCTGGAGAGAGAGTATTACTTCCGACCGGTTTTGCTGTCGCTTTGCCGGAAGGGTACGAATTTCAGGTACGCCCCCGAAGTGGGCTGGCGGTAAAACATGGAGTCACGCTGGTGAACAGTCCCGGCACAATTGATGCGGATTATCGTGGAGAAGTGCAAATTGCCCTGATCAATTTGAGTAAAAAATCCTATACAGTTGCAAGAGGTGATCGTATAGCTCAGCTGGTTCTCGCAGATGTGGCAAGAGCAAGGCTCCAACTTGTGACGGAACTTGATGAAACCAGGAGAGGTTCGGGCGGCTTTGGTCATACCGGAGCGTGACGGGATGCGATTTTCAGTTTTAGGCAGCGGCAGCCGGGGCAATTCAGTCTATATTGAGAGCGGGAAAACCGCTATTCTCATTGATGGCGGATTTTCCGGCAAAGAGCTTGCAAAAAGGCTGCATTCAATCGATCGCGATCTCTCTAATATCACGGCTGTCTGTGTCACCCATGAGCATAACGATCATATCTGCGGGGTAGGAGTTATTTCCCGGCGATATAATCTTCCGGTTCTGGCAAATCAAGGAACATTCGGGGCGGGTGAAAAGCGTCTTGGAAAATTATCTCGGCGAGTGGAGTTCGAAACAGGAGATCTTATAGAATTACAAGATCTTACCATACGGTCTTTTCGGATTTCTCATGATACGGCGGATCCGGTCGGTTTCGTGATCGGAGATGGCAGGGTGACCCTGGGGTGCTGCACTGATACCGGCAAAGCTACCCGTCTGATGGAGAGAAGGCTGGCTTGTTGTAATGGGTTGGTCCTTGAATTTAATCACAATCTTGAGATGTTGAAAATGGGACCTTATCCGCTGGCTCTGCAGCAGCGGGTAAGGTCCAGCCAGGGGCACCTGTCAAATGAGGACGGAGCTGATTTTTTAAAAAAAATAGTTTCAGATCGATTGCAGATGGTTGTTCTTGCTCATCTGAGTGATACTAATAACACTCCAAAACTGGCACTGGATGCGGCAGAAAGAATATTCTCAAGTGATATCAGTGATTTCGAACTAGTGGTCGCCTCCCAGGAGAGAGCAACTCCCCTGATGAGTTTAATCTGATTTTACTAACCCGAATAAATCGGAATTTTAGAGTGCTTGGATAAGTGCCATGGAACTCTATTCAATCATATAATTTTAAACGACCTGCCTCAATTTCTCGGAGTCTTCGCTTACCTGTTTTTCTTTACAGCTTTTACGGAGTAAGGCACTAAAGTCGAGCAGATGCGGCCGCATCTGCTCAG
>JAFDME010000226.1 GCA_019306075.1 Deltaproteobacteria bacterium
CATAGGAGAAACTCATGGCAGACAAAATCTTTCGGGTCAACATGACCGACCTCACCACCACCATTGAAGATGTTCCTGAAAACTGGGCCGGCCTCGGCGGCCGCGGACTCACCTCGACAATTGTCGGTGCAGAAGTAGTACCGACATGCCATCCCCTGGGTGAAAAGAATAAGCTTGTAATTGCACCAGGGCTTCTTTCAGGGACGATTGCTGCAAACTCAGGGCGACTCTCAATAGGAGCCAAAAGCCCGTTGACCGGTACCATCAAAGAATCCAATGCCGGCGGCACAGCTGCTCAGCTGCTGGCCAGGGCCGGCTGCAAGGCTCTTATCATCGAAGGACTGCCCAAAAAAGAGTGCTGGTACAGTATCGCGCTCACTCCTGATTCCCTCACCATCAGCGAGGAGAGTGAACTTGGAGGCAAGGGCAACTTTGCCGTTCTCAAAACACTCGAAAGCCGCTCTGAAGCCAGACAGGCTGTACTCACAATCGGCCAGGCCGGCGAAATGAAGCTTGCCAGTGCCAATATCTCCATAAAAGATCCGGATGGAAACCTGCGCTCCAGCGGTCGTGGCGGGCTCGGTGCTGTAATGGGTTCTAAAAAGATTAAATTTATCACAGTCGAGCCTGGAGACGGCAAAGTGGCTATTGCCAATCCTGACAAATTCACAGCTGCAAACAGAGTCTTTGCAAAAGCTCTCATGGATCACCCGATCACCGCCGGCCTTGGTCAGTTCGGCACCAATGTCCTTGTCAACATTGTAAATGAAGCTGGCGGACTGCCTACCAGAAATTTTACGGAAGGACAATTTGATGGTCATGAGGCTATTTCCGGTGAAACAATGCATGACATAATCGTTGAACGGGACGGCACCCCCAAGCACAACTGCCACGCCGGATGTGTCATCCAGTGCTCACAGATATACAACGATGCAGATAAGAAAAAACTTACTGCCGGATTTGAATATGAATCAATCTGGGCCATGGGTGCTGACTGCTGCGTAGATAATCTTGATCATATTGCCGAAGCGGACAGAATCATGGATGATATCGGCATCGATACCATAGAAACTTCTGTTGCAATGGGTGTTGCCATGGAGGCTGGAGTTCTTGAGTTTGGTGATGGTGAAGGAATTTTAAAAATTCTGCAGGAAGATGTTACCAAAGGAACCGGACTTGGAAGAATTATCGGCAGCGGTGCAGGTGCCGTTGGCCGGGCTTATGGAGTGACCCGGGTACCCGTTGTCAAAAACCAGTCAATCCCCGCCTATGACCCCAGAGCGGTAAAAGGCATGGGTATCACCTATGCAACCTCCACCCAGGGCGCTGACCATACCATGGGCTATACCGTTACCGCCAATATTCTTGGAGTAGGCGGCAATGTTGACCCACTCAGTAAGGAAGGCCAGATTCAGCTTTCAAGAGATCTGCAGATCGCAACTGCGGCCATTGACTCAACAGGTATGTGCCTTTTTATCGCCTTTGCCGCGCTTGATGATGAGAAATGCCTCCCGGCACTTGTCGACATGCTTAATGCACGGTTTGACATTGCATTGACTATGGATGATGTTGTTGCACTCGGTCAGTCAATCCTGAAAACAGAAAGAGCATTCAATATTGCAGCCGGCTTCACCGCAGCGGATGACAGACTGCCGGATTTCTTTTACACCGAGGCTTTACCGCCCCATAATGTTGTCTTTGACTTCACCGATGAAGAAATGGCAACTTTCTGGGATTTCTAGGTGAACGTTACGGTTAAACTCTTCGCCCATTTCCGCGAGTCCCGGTTCAAAGTTGAGAACCGGGATCTGGAAGCAGGGATAATGGTCAGAGATGTGGTCAATTCCCTGAATATAGACTCCGGCGAAATTGGGGTGGTGATGCTGAACTCCAGGCACACCACCCTGGATACTCTGTTATCCGATAACGATGTTCTGGCAATTTTCCCGCTGATAGGGGGAGGATGACAGGATTTCACCACATCACGGGATCTACCTTATAAAATTCCTGCATCTCCTTATACAGTAGCGGATGATTTTTCCTTAACTGTACCGGCTTTTCGAAAAACGTCTCAGTGGCTACAGCAAAAAACTCTGCCGGATTCGTGGCACCGTAACTGTCCACAACATCCTCTTTTCCCTTCGCAGTTTTTTTCTGAAGCATCTCATACTCATGTGAAAAGACCCTGGACCAGGCGGAATATGCGGAACGGTTTCCCAGAGTTGGAACACCATCTCCCCTGCCGTCTTCCTGATCGAGTTGATGGGCAAATTCATGCATTGTCACATTATGGCCGTCACGGAAATTCATCGCACCACTTTTCACACTGTCCCAGGCCAGCACAACAGCTCCATGATTCCAGGATTCGCCAAGACGAACAGAGGTGTCTGACGGTGGAAGGGCAACACTCTCCCGACTACCTGCCACATAGGTACTTGGATAGACCAGTATGGAATACAATTTGGGATAACAGTCGCACTCACGATTCAGCAAAAGCATGCAGGCCTGGGCCGCAATGGTCACCCTGATCTCATCGTTTATGATTAAACCGCCGCATCCCTCAAAAGATTTTTCTCCTATAAAAATCTGGATATACCCCTGCAGCTGCTGTCTCAGATCTTCCGAAATTGTTCTATAAGGAGGAAGATTTTCGTTAAGGATATGATCCCACTCCTGCGGAAAGGGAGTGGTCTGCAGTGCCTCCCTTCTGCGTTTTCGCCTGGCTTTCATAAAATACTTAACAGCTGCCACACCTGCCGCAACAAGAAGAAAAAAAACAAGCAGTTTCATATAAATTTACTTTTGGTTTATCCTGATTTTTACAACCACACACCGTCGATTGAAAAATGTAATTTTTCAATCGACGGAAGCGGAAAGAGATCGAACCCCGTGAACCGTTTTAATATACGCATTTAAATATGGTCTGCCAGCCAGGGAGTAATGATCTTTATCGTTGATAAAGACAAAATTACTCTTCCAGCAGATCGTAACCTGCTGCAGCCAACTGCTCTATCGCAGCTGTTAAAAACCGGCTTTTAACGAGTATATAATCGGTATCAAAGGTTGAAATTACAAAAATAGCTATACCGGCCCGGGCAAGAGAGGTCGAGAGAGCGGCCAGCACCCCGGTTTGACTGAATTCCAGAGGCCCGATAATTTTGATGCATGACCAGCCTTTTTCTGTCCTGGCACCGTTGATATTGATATCTTCCGGACAGACAATGGACAACTCTTCTGAAGTCCTGGTGATAGAGTAGAAGGTGGCAGTGAATACCTCGTCAGGGACCGGGGCCGACGCCGGTAATCGGTGAATTGACAGCTCCCCTTCCAGAACCGTAAATTGCAATTTTTCCATTTTCTAACAAAGCCTCCGGCCTGAGCCGCAAAAAAGATGCTTATCGCCCGGCTGTCTCTTCAAATTTTCTTGCAACCACAAGAAAATGTTTCTCCATCCCATCATAAATATGAACATCTTCAAATCCGGCACTCAACATCTGATTTTTGACCTGCTGCGGCAGAAGTCGTAAATGGGTGGGAGGCCCCTGGTCCATATCTTCCTTCTTCCAGTCAACAACAAATATTGCTCCGTCATTTTTTAAGATCCGGTAAGATTCCATTAAGAGTTCCAAAGGATCCTCCAGTTCGTGATGCAGGTTGATCATATAGACTACGTGGGCAACAGTATTTTCCAGGGGAACAACAGCCTCCTCCATTTTTAAAGGCATGATATCAGGATATTCCGGCTGAATATTCTGTCTCATCCACTCCAGCATCACATCAGATATATCGCAGGCAAACACCTTTCCATTTCCGCTACGCTTAAGAAAAGGGATAGAAAAAAAACCTGTGCCGGCACCTATATCAACCAGAACCAGTCCCTCACTGCCCCGTACGCCGAGTTTTCCCCAGATATATTCCGAATCAATATCCAAAAGCCTGTCAGGATTATTCAATTTATGGAGCTTTTTTGCATCAAACTTTTTTTCATCCATATGGAGGACCTTTGTAGAATTAAAATGAACCCGGTTGCAAAATAAAATTAACAATCCACTGCGCCACCAGCAGGTTATCGGGACCAGCATTTTCAAGGGACTGAACAGATTCCTCGCAGACTGATGGCGTCAGTTCTTCTTTAAATACGGGGAGTAAATCCCGCATAATACTGACCGAAAACTCCGGATGCCCCTGCCAGTTAATCGTACCTGACCCCACAGGAAGTAACCCGGTAATACACTCAAGCAATGTTGACTTTCCAGCACCATTGGGACCGATCAGACCAAGGATTTCTCCGGGGAGAAGGGAAAAAGAGATGTCGGAAAGTGCCTGGTAGCGACCAAACCGCTTGCTCAGTCCGTCGACATGAAATTCACCGGTATGGGGATTGAGATTGTTGCACATAAAAAGTATGAAGTTTTTTTGCTCATCCAGAAGACATCAAAAAGATATAAGGAAATAATTTTTCTGATTACCACTCAAACCCAGCTGCCAGCAGGTGACCTTCTTCCAATTAAGCTGGCAGCAAGGGTTGCGGGTACAGGCAAACAATCCCGCAGCGAGGCACGAGCGTGGACGCTTGTCTATATCCCACTGTAACACTGCGGTTCAAGAAAAATAGCAGATAATGAAACTGAGATTCAGTAGTAATCAATATAATTTTATCATCACATCTGTCTGAGCAGGACTGATTTACTCGTCATAGATTCAGTCCCTCATACAACAGGTGGCTTTCTTTTTCAGTTACCCGGACTCCAAGTTCGTTAACAACAATTCTCCTCAACTGTTCCCGGCTGCTGATCTTCTGTTTTCGGGTACCTGACTTTGTTATAACCCAATAGTCCAGATCTCGCAGGGAGCGGATTTCACTTTCCAGAATAAGTGATACCACCAGATGATTAACAAAGACAGCATTGGGATGTCGATGTGAATAAAAGTGCCCAAGTTCACAATCAGCCTTACCGTAACGTACAAGTTCAAATCGATAGAGAGAGTAGAAATCTCCATCCCTGAAAACCTGCATATGATACTCGCCGGGCCGATGTTCAAAAATGCGGAAAATATTTCTACCGTTGTTTACTTCAGTGCCCGACATGGGAACTGGAACCCCGGGTCCGAGATGGCCAAAACCCACATCCAGAACATAGTGCTGGCCTTTATACTCGATGATAGTGATTCGATGTGTCAGTCCGG
>JAFDME010000227.1 GCA_019306075.1 Deltaproteobacteria bacterium
GTTGACCGGCGATCACGATGGTGATGATGTGGCTGCTCCCGTAGATTTTTCAGATGCCCGGTTTGACAGGCGGACAGGCAGTCGGGAAGATCGCCGGATCGGCGTATTCAGTGATCGTCGAAAAGGGGATCGAAGGAAGATAGCCCGCGCCTCTGGGAGGCGGGCATCAAAATCCAAATCTTCGGTTGATCCCATGAATATTTATCTCCGTGAGATGGGCACATTGACTCTGCTCAATCACAAGGAAGAGTTGAAACTTGCGAAGATGATGGAGGATGGCAAGAAAAGAGTGCAGAACGCGGTGTTGAAAACTCCCCTGGCAATTCCGGCATTACTGGAGGTTGTCAAGGTGCTGAAGGAGAGTCCTTCCAAGGTATGCCAGATTATATCAGGGGTTCCGGAAGACCGGCCCGAGAAGGTCAAGCGGGAAAGTAAGCAGCTGCTGGCTCAGGTTGACAGAGCAGTTGAGCTGGATAAAGAGCGGAATCTGCTGCTGGAAAAATATCTGGAAGGAGATGAACATACGGAGGATTCAGAAGCGATCCTCAGGCAGGTTGAACAGCTGGGAGAAGACATTGCCGGATTGTTTAAGGAAAAAATTATCTGCTCCGACTGTATCACGGCAGTTGCTTCCGGACTGGAGGAGTTATCAAAGAGATTCCGAAAAGTATTTGTGAAGGTGATGGAGGAATACAGTCTCAAGAGTGATGATACTTCAGGTGAAGTGACAGCGGAGGCTGTTGAGCGGCAGGTCAATCGGCAGATGCTGGTTGAGGCGGGAGTAGACCAGAACCAGGTGGGACGGATTCTTCATGAAATCGATTCCGGCTGGGAAATGTACAGGTATGCACGGGAGGGGCTGGTTCGGGCCAACCTGCGCCTGGTCATTTCCGTGTCGAAAAAGTTTGTCAACCGTGGCCTTCAGTTCTCTGATCTTATACAGGAGGGGAATATCGGCCTGATGAAAGCTGTGGAGAAATTTGATTACCATCGTGGATATAAATTCAGCACCTATGCCACATGGTGGATCCGCCAGTCCATCACTCGCGGCATAGCTGACCAGGGAAGGACTATCCGACTTCCCGTTCACATGATTGAAACAATCAATCGGATGTTGCGGGTGTCCAGGGATTTTCTTCTCGAGGAGCATAGGGAACCGACAACGGATGAGATGGCAGAGCAGCTTGGAACCGATCCGGGCAAGGTGAAATCAGCCCTTAAGATAGCAAAAGATGCGATTTCCCTGGATACTCCCGTTGGAGATGACGGAGAAAGTCAGCTGGGGGATTTTATAGAGGATAAAGAAAAGATCGGCCCGGATGAAGCCAGCATGGTGACGAGTCTCAGGGAGTGTCTGCGTCAGGTGATGTCCTCTCTCACCCCGAGAGAGGCAAAAGTCTTGAGGATGCGGTACGGTATAGATGTTGACTGTGACCACACACTGGAGGAGGTTGGGCAGTGTTTTGCTGTGACCAGAGAGCGTATCCGTCAGATCGAGGCTCAGGCCATAGTTAAACTGAAACACCCGTCAAGGGTGGATGAACTTCGTGTTTTTATGACTGATTAGTATCCGGCAACCATCTGGGACCGCCGGTTATTCTCTCCTGTGTATCTGAGTTCTCCACCCCGGGACAGTTTCTCTGTTCCTTTTACGCCTTGAGGATTATTTTATGTTTTCGATTTCAGGCAGGCTCATGGGAAGATGGGCTGCCTGCTCTTTCATCGTCACATTTTGGAGGTAGGAAAAAATGGAGCCTGTTTCTGAATGGATCGGGCTGAGTCTTGTGCCGGGTCTGGGTATCGCCGGCTACTGGCGTCTGCTTGACTTTTTTCATTCCCCCGGCAAAGTAATACGGGCTTCATCTCAGGCGTTACGGCAGGTTCCCGGGATTCGGGAGAAACAGATTGCCGGTTTGTCTGCCGGAAAAACGCTCCTGGAACGCGGCAGAAACGAGCTGGTAAAACTGGAAAGAATGGGTGGTACTGCCCTCTCTTTTGAAGATCCCGATTATCCGGCATTACTCAGGCAGATTTCCGACCCTCCCCCTGTCATTTATATCTCGGGAAAAAGAGAACTGCTGAATATTGGTTCGGTGGCTATTGTCGGTTCCAGGGCGGCAACTGTTTATGGTAAGAGAACTGCCCATTCCCTTGCCGAAAGTCTTGCCGGGTTTTCAGTAGCAGTTGTCTCCGGTCTGGCCCATGGTATTGATGCAGAAGCCCACGCCGGGGCTCTTGCTGCGGGGGGCGATACTATTGCTGTTCTTGGTTGTGGTCTGGATGTAGTTTATCCGCGACAGAACAGAGACCTGTACCGCAGAATTTCGGCACAGGGTGTCCTGGTAAGTGAGTATCCCCTGGGAACCCAGCCGGAAGGATTTCGCTTTCCGGCGAGAAACCGTATTATTGCAGGGATCAGTAAGGGTGTTGTTGTGGTGGAAGCAGCAAGGAAATCCGGTTCTCTGATTACAGCCCAGTTTGCCCTTGAATGCGGCAGGGAAGTTTACGCTGTTCCCGGCCAGGTGGATTCTTATAAGAGTAAAGGTGCTCACTGGCTCCTTCAGCAGGGTGCTAAAATGGTCCTGAGTGCAGAGGATATTCTGGACGAATTTCCTCCAGGTACACTGAACTCACCGGGAAATAGTGCTGCCGGGGCGGATGATGCAGTACCCACACTTGACCCGGATGCGGAAATTCTGCTGAATCATATAGAACCTTATGCTCAAACCCGGGATCAATTGCTTGAACGTTCCGGCTTGTCTGCTGGGAGGATGAGTGAACTGCTGCTTTTTCTTGAGCTGGATAATCTGATAGAGGTCCTTCCAGGAGATAAGATCAGAAAAGCAGCCTGACTGGTTGTCGGGTCAGAGTCTATTTACAATTGATGCAGGGAGAGAAATGAATAAAAATATTTTGATAGCACCGTCAATTTTGTCGGCCGACTTTAATCGGCTCGGGGAAGAGGTTCGGGCGGTGGATGAGGACGGGGCAGATATTATTCACATTGATGTAATGGACGGTCAATTTGTGCCGAATATCACCATTGGTCCCCTGGTGGTGGAAGCTGTGCGGAGAGTGACGGATAAAGAGCTTGATGTCCATCTGATGATCGCTGATCCCGATAAATATCTTAAATTATTTGCTGACGCTGGTGCGGACTGGATTACCGTTCATGTGGAGACCTGCCCCCATCTTCACCGGACAATATCAGCAATCAGGGAACTTGGGAAAAAGGCCGGGGCTGTTCTTAATCCTGCAACATCACTTTCTACCCTGGACTATATTCTGGAAGATCTCGATCTGGTCATGCTTATGTCGGTAAACCCGGGCTTTGGCGGTCAGTCATTTATACCATCGACTCTTGCAAAGATCTGGCAGTTGCGTCAGCGTATTGATGCCATGGGCCTGGATGCTGGTATTGAAATAGATGGCGGGATAAGCCCGTCAACAATCGCCGATGTTGCGGAGGCCGGAGCAAATATTTTTGTTGCAGGTTCTGCTGTCTTTGGCAGCGATGATTACAGGCAGACCATAGCCCTGTTGAGGGAGAAGGCAGCGGCCGGTGGGAAAAATAATTGGAGGCAAGCCTGATTTGGAAAATTCGCCTGATATGATATCTGTTTCCGCATGGGGTAAATTGAGGGAACTTGCTAAGACCCCTTATGATCTTACCGTTCCGGGTGCTCTTGAAAGAGGAGGCAGGCTGGAGAGATATGTAAGTTGTTCCAAAATGTTAAACCTGTTTTTTGGCACAGAAAGGGTGGACAACGAGGTGCTTTCAGCTCTGCAGGAACTTGCTGATGAACTTTTCCTCGTGAGACAGTTCAAGGGAATGCGCAGGGGAAAAATTATAAATAAAATTGAAGGAGTTGAGAGTGAGAACCGACAGGTCCTGCATACCGCATGCAGAGATCTGTTCTCTTCAGATCCGGCTGAACCGACAGCCACAGGACAAGCCCGGCGCGAACTTGAGAAACTGAGAGATTTCCTGGATGAACTGGACAGCGGTTCACTGTGTAATCAGTGGGGTCAGCCCTTTGATACCATGATTCATATTGGGATCGGGGGATCTGACCTTGGTCCCAGGTCAATTTACGAGGCGTTGAAACCGTACGGCATAAAAGGCAGGAAGGTATTTTTTATCTCCAATGTGGATCCTGATGATGCGGCGCGTGTGCTGGCAGGGGTTGATCTCAAAACCTGCCTGGTAAATATCGTCTCCAAGAGCGGTACTACTCTTGAGACACTGACCAATGAACATCTGGTCCGCACTCTTATGGTCAGGAGTGGACTGGATCCGGCAAAGCAGTGTATCACCGTCACCGGTGAGAACAGTCCCATGGATAATCCGGAAGAGTATCTGCGTTCGTTTTATATGTTTGATTATATCGGAGGCAGATACAGCTCAACTTCCATGGTAGGTGTGGCAATGCTTGGCTTTTATCTGGGATTTGACAGGGTGATGGAGTTTCTGGAAGGGGCGGCCATTGTAGATTATGAGGCTGAGAACGCTGATATCTTTAAAAATATTCCTCTTATGCTTGCACTGCTGGGAGTGTGGAATCACAATCTCTTGGGCAGCAGCAGTCTCGCTGTCCTCCCCTACAGCCAGGCTCTGCATCGCTTCTCAGCACATCTTCAGCAATGTGATATGGAGAGTAACGGTAAATCTGTTAACCGCTCCGGTGAGAGGGTGGCGTATAAGACCGGGCCTGTGATATGGGGGGAGCCGGGGACAAACGGTCAGCATGCATTCTATCAGCTGCTGCACCAGGGGACAGAAGTGGTTCCTGCTGAGTTTATCGGCTTTGAAGAATCTCAGATGGCGGTGGATATGGAAGTGGAAGGTTCCACTTCTCAGGAAAAACTGCTGGCGAATTTACTGGCCCAGGTGGTGGCATTTGCAGTTGGTCAGGATTCAGCCAATCCGAATAGAAAGTTTGATGGAAACCGGCCGTCGAGTCTTCTTCTTGCCAGGAAGCTGACACCAAAGGTAATGGGTGCGATTTTAGCTGTTTATGAGGCCAAGATAGTTTTTCAGGGGTTTATATGGAATATAAATTCGTTTGACCAGGAGGGGGTTCAACTGGGAAAAGTTCTGGCAAAACGATTTTTAACGGCGATGAGTACTTCTTTCGAGGAGAGTGACAGTTTTGAAAAAAGATTTCTCTCA
>JAFDME010000228.1 GCA_019306075.1 Deltaproteobacteria bacterium
CCCCCTGATCTATACACATTTTCCCGCAAATCTCTCCCCGCAGACTGTTTCGTTTTCTCCCTGTCATAGCCAAAGGCTGTTTCCATACCTGCTCTTTCCAATTACTCGGGAGAACTGCACTGTAAATATTATTATGCAAAACGACACTATCAAGGCACAATTTTCTGATTATGGCAATATCGTTTTCTATCGAACCGACAGTGGACACAACTCTTTGGATGTCCACCTCACAGATGATACCGTTTGGTTAAATCAGCGTCGTCTTGCGGAAACCGGGTTCGTGCCGCAGGAATGCTTGGCGAAGTGGTGAAGTGGCATTTGTAAAGTTGAGGACAAAACCGAGGAAGGCACCAACAAAGATTTGCAATTCACCTCATTAAGTGCAATTATACAAACCCGCACCGTTCGTTGGTGCAGGATCTGAAGAGTCTCTATCATTTCAATAACCTTTACTTTTCTGGAGAGTATGAGATGAAAAATTTCAAAACAATTTTAGGAGCAGCTGTAGTAACCGCAGCACTTACGGCGGCCCAGGTATCTGTTAGCTTCGCGGCTACAGAAATTCAGTGGTGGCACGCCATGGGGGGAGTAAATGGAGAGCGGGTAAATAAAATTGCCGATGATTTTAACGCTACCCAGTCAGACTATAAAATCGTGCCGGTATATAAAGGAAATTACACCGAAACCATGACCGCCGCAATTGCAGCCTTCAGGGCCAAACAGCAGCCCCATATCGTGCAGGTTTTTGAAGTTGGGACGGCAACCATGATGGCAGCCAAAGGAGCTGTTTACCCGGTGGAAGATGTTATGAACGATGCCGGTGTCCCCTTTGATAAATCAGACTACCTGCCGGCGGTTATCAGTTACTATCAAACTCCTGACGGGAAACTGCTTTCCATGCCTTTCAACAGTTCTACGCCCGTTCTCTGGTACAACAAAGATGCGCTGGATAAGGCAGGAGTCAAAGAGGTACCCAAAACCTGGCCCGAAATGGAAACAGCTTCACAAAAGATTCTTGATGCCGGTTATAAATGCGGTTTCTCCTTTGGCTGGCAGTCATGGGTTATGCTGGAAAACTTCAGCTCCTGGCATAATATTCCCATTGGCACCAAAGAAAACGGTTTTGCCGGGCTGGACACTGAATTCACTTTCAATAATAAAGAAGTTAAGAGGATAATGAATGATGTAGGCAAGTGGCAGAAAAGCTCCATCTTTCAGTATGGCGGCCGTCGAGGTGACTCGCTGCCAATGTTCACCAACGGTGAATGTGCCATGTGGCTAAACTCTTCCGCCTATTATGGTGGAATTAAAAAGCAGGCCAAGTTTAAATTTGATCAATCAATGCTGCCCTATTACCCCGACATTATTGATAAGCCTCAAAACTCCATTATCGGCGGCGCAACCCTGTGGGTCCTTCGCGGCCATAAACAGGCATCCTACAAAGGGGTAGCCCAATTTCTACATTATCTCTCTTCTCCCAAAGTTCAGGCATGGTGGCATCAGGAGACAGGCTATGTACCTATCACCAAGGCAGCCTATGAACTCAGCAAAAAACAGGGCTTTTATGAAAAGAACCCTGGTACCGATACGGCTATCAAACAGCTGAGCCTCAATCAGCCGACTCCAAATTCACGCGGAATCCGCTTCGGTAGTTTTGTCCAGATCCGGGATATCATAAATGAAGAAATGGAAACTATCTGGAATGGAACAAAAACCGCTGATCAAGCCATGGACGAAGCGGTCAAACGTGGCGATAAGCTGCTGAGAAAATTCGAGAGAGCAAATAAATAACCCGCAGTATACGGCAACTGCACATAACTGCAGTTGCCGTATGTCCTCTTCACATGATAAAAAGAGTCCATTTCAAACCTTCACCGCTGCCTTATATTCTGGTGGCCCCACAGCTGATAATTACCCTGGTTTTTTTCATCTGGCCAGCGAGCCAGGCTGTTTATCAGAGTCTTCTCATCCAGGATGCTTTTGGTTTGAGTACCCAGTTTGTCTGGTTTGATAATTTCAAAGAACTTTTTGCCGACCCATACTATCTGCAGTCCTTCAAGCGCACTCTTTATTTTTCTTTTATGGTGGCCTTTTCATCGCTTAGTGTTTCTCTGATTCTGGCAGCAATGGCAGACAGGGTCATCAAGGGAGCCACGGTTTACCGGACCCTGCTCATCTGGCCCTATGCGGTTGCTCCCGTTGTGGCCGGTGCACTCTGGATGTTCATGTTTGATCCCACCATCGGGGTTGTTGCCTATATGCTCGATTTTTTTAATTTCGAATGGAACCATCGTCTCTACGGCAGCCATGCCATTTCTCTCATCGTGGTAGCGGCCACCTGGAAACAGATAAGCTATAATTTTCTTTTCTTTTTTGCGGGAATGCAGGCTATTCCCCGTTCTCTCATCGAGGCGGCGGCCATTGATGGCGCAGGACCGGCACGGCGCTTCTGGACCATTATTTTCCCGCTTATTTCGCCAACAACCTTCTTCCTGCTGGTCATGAATCTTATTTACGCCTTCTTCGATACCTTTGGCATCGTTCATGCAATCACCAAAGGCGGGCCGGGAAAGGCCACGGAGATCCTGGTTTACAAAGTATATAATGACGGGTTTATCGGTCTTGATCTTGGCGGATCCGCAGCACAATCAGTAATATTGATGGTCATTGTCGTCGGTCTTACCGTGATTCAATTCCGTTATATCGAGCGTAGGGTGGAGTACTGACCATGATTGAACAACGTCCCGTGACAACGATTATAAGTCATTGTGTTTTAATAGGCGGCGTCCTGCTGGTTGCGTTTCCCATCTGGATAACCTTTGTTGCCGCAAGTCACGATGCCGTTCGGATGACCCAGATCCCCCTGCCCCTTTTACCGGGGGGCCATTTTTTTGCAAACCTCCAGGAAACCTTGACCCGTGGAGTCGGAAATGCCCGGGGACAGTCAGTCGGACTGATGTTAATCAATTCCCTCATTATGGCCATGATGATTGCCTGCGGCAAAATCGTCATCTCCCTCTTATCCGCTTTTGCCATTGTTTATTTCAAGTTTCCCCTCCGCATGACCTTTTTCTGGCTGATTTTCATCACCCTGATGCTCCCGGTAGAGGTGCGCATTTTACCCACTTTTGAAGTTGTGGCCAATCTGCATATGCTGAACTCATATTGGGGACTGACCATACCGCTTATCGCCTCGGCAACTGCAACATTTATGTTCAGGCAGGCCTTTCTCACCGTGCCGGATGAATTACTGGAGGCAGCACGGATAGACGGCGCGGGACCGATGCGCTTTTTTTGGGATATTCTCCTGCCGATTTCCCGCACGAACATTGCAGCACTCTTTGTTATCCTTTTTATTTACGGCTGGAATCAGTATCTCTGGCCGCTGCTCATTACCACTGATACCGACATGTATACCATCGTCATGGGTATCAAACAGATGCTGGAAGCCGCGGAAGAAGCGCCTGAGTGGCATCTTATCATGATGACCACTTTACTGGCCATGTTGCCGCCCATTGTTGTGGTGGTCGGCATGCAGAAAATCTTTATTAAAGGTCTGACAGAAACGGAGAAGTAGCGTGGCTGGAGTAATTTTAGAAAATGTAATAAAGACCTTTGACAAAATAGAGGTCATTCACGGGGTAAACGGTGAATTTGAAGACGGTCAGTTCATTGTCATTGTCGGACCGTCAGGATGCGGCAAATCAACGGTTCTGAGGATGATTGCCGGACTGGAGGAAGTAAGCGGTGGTACCATCTCTATTGATGACAAAATAGTAAATGACATTGAACCGAAAGACCGGCAGATAGCTATGGTTTTTCAAAATTATGCCCTCTACCCCCATATGACCGTTTTTAACAATATGGCCTATGGACTGAAGCTGCAGAAAATAAATAAAGACGAGATCAAACAACGGGTTGATAATGCGGCTGAACTTCTTCAGCTGCAGGATTTTCTTAAAAGAAAACCGAGACAGCTGTCCGGAGGACAACGACAGAGAGTTGCCATGGGCAGAGCCCTGGTGAGGAAACCGGCAGTATTTCTCTTTGATGAGCCTCTGTCCAATCTTGATGCAAAACTCCGGCAACAGATGAGAGTAGAGCTGAAAAAGCTGCATAAGCGACTCAGCACAACCATGATTTACGTGACCCACGACCAGGTTGAGGCGATGACCCTTGCCGACAGGATCGTGGTGATGAATGACGGCCACATCGAACAGATAGGCAGTCCCAACGAAATCTACCATAACCCTGCATCTAAATTTGTTGCAAGTTTTATCGGTTCACCCCCAATGAATTTCCTCGTCGCGGAACCGGTGACGGAACAGGAAATAAAATTTGCAGATGGCACACACCTGGTTCTTTCAGATCAGAGAGTACCTGTTGGCACAAATATCGTCATCGGCATCAGGCCGGAAAAAATCAAGCTGTTCCCTGAAGCGGCAAAAGGACGCATCCAACTGGAAGTTGAACTGGTTGAAAAACTCGGTGCCGGAGAGCTGCTTTACAGTCGTATCGGAGATGAAGCTATCGTAGTCTCTTTAGCTGAAAATGCAGTTGTCGATGCCCAGACATGCTGGGCAGAATTATCACCAGACAGCTTATATTTCTTTTCTCTGGAGTCGAACAGGCGCTTGCCAACTGAGTAATTATTGACTATGACCGCACCTGCATGAACCTCTAGCGCCACTGTCTGCATAGGAGTCCGTCGTAGCGGAAAATCTACATTCATATTTCAAATCATGCAGAGACTGATTGAGGCTGGTGTCTCCCGACACAATATACTCTACTTGAATTTTTTCGACGACCGGTTGCATAATTTACGACGCGGCCCCCTGGATGCTATTCCGGAAGCTTATTACTCCCTCTACCCAGAAAAGAAAAATTCTGAAAAAGTATATTGTTTCTTTGACGAAATACAGATGCTACCGGGGGATTTCCTGAGGTCATAGGCCTAGACCGATTCCTTCGGATTAAAATTCACCAGGAATATTTTTCCACCCTGCTGTTTCGAGATCTCATAGAACGACACGATGTTTCTCATCCAAAAGCGGTAACAGACCTGGCACATCGATTAATAGATAACATCGCTTCATTGTACTCTCTCAACAAACTTACCGGGTACTTGAAGTCACTTGGACATAAAGCACCAAAA
>JAFDME010000229.1 GCA_019306075.1 Deltaproteobacteria bacterium
AAGCCAAAGTGGAAGAATCGGCGTTATCGGAACCAGGGCAACAGTTGGCAGTAACAGCTACCGCAAAGCGATAGCGCACTCCCGGCCGGGATATAAAGTGTTTGCCAAAGCATGTCCTCTCCTGGTTCCACTTGTTGAAGAGGGATGGATTACCAGAAGAGAGACAAAAATGATTTTAAGGAAATACCTCTACAGCCTGAAAAATCAGCAGATCGACACGTTAATTCTCGGTTGTACTCATTATCCATTACTGAAACATCTTATCCAGCCCAGAATAGGGAAAAAAGTCACCCTTATTGATTCTTCAGTGGAGGTAGCCATACATCTCCACAATTTCCTTAAAAAAAATCCTGTTCTGACGCCACCCGGAAAAAATGACCGGGTCAAGCACCGCTTTTTCGTTACAGATCTTACCGAAACCACCAGGAATACAGCCTCGGTAATTTTCAACAGACCCATACATCTTCAGCTGGCCTGATCTATAAAATGCGTAAATTAATTTTCATCGTTAGCAGTCTGCTGCTTTTTCTTTCACTTTCCTCTCCCCGGGGTTTTTCGCAAATGTCCCCCGGAGATTCCCCTGAAGAAACTGCAGAGAGACTACAGCTCCGAATCGACAGCATCAAAAGCCTCTCCTTTACCTTTAACCAGCAGACCAGAGGCGAAATGACCGGCCGTCCAAGGAAAGGGTCAGGCAGGGCGATATTTTACAAAGGAAACAGCAAAAGCTTTATGCGCTGGGATTATATCAGCCCTGACAAACAGGTGATAGTCAGTGACGGCAATGTTTTCTCCATGTATTTTGAAAATCTGAACCAGATGATAGTAACCCCTGCCGAAAACTTCGAAAAGGAACTTACCTACTCATTCTTTACAGGTAACGGCAACTTGAAAAAAAACTTCCATATCCTCCCTCCGAACCAGGAATACAGCGGGCCCATCGAAAATTCCAGGGTGATCAAACTTGTCCCCATACAACCCCATCCCCAGGTTCAGGACATACACCTGTGGGTGACAGAATCGTCCCTTATCCGCAGAATGACGATCCGGGACCACTTTGGCACCTTAACGATACTCAACTTCAGTGATATCCAGGTGGACACTCTTGCAGAAGCCGATAAAAAAACTCTTCAGTCCATTTTTTCCTTTACCCCACCTGATGACACTGAGATAATTGAACAGTGATGGTGTCACATAATGACCAGCAAAGGTTCCTCACCTTATAGAGTAGCGCTGATATCAATGCCCTGGTCGATCTTTAATCGGCCTTCAATCCAGCTTGGCACCCTGAAAGCCTTTCTGGAAAGAGAGATGGTATGCCGGGTAGACACCTTTCATCCCTACCTCAACCTCGCCGAGACCCTGGGAGTTGAGACCTATCGCAGAATAAGCCGTAACAGCTGGGCGGGCGAAGCTCTCTTCTCACCCCTTCTCTTTCCCGAACAGGAAGAAAAGGCCCGGGAACTTTTCAACTCAGTGCTGTCCAAAAAAGAAGCGCCCCATCCGGACTTTAGCAGTACTGTCAGCCTCATCAAAGAGACATTCTCCGAGTGGATTGACACTGTCCCGTTCAGCAGCTACGATCTCATAGGTTTTTCCATCTGCTTCAACCAGCTCCTTCCATCGCTCTATATGGCAGAACAGATAAAGAAAATAACAGAAGAGATACCGGTTGTCTTCGGTGGCTCTTCATGCACCGGTAGCATCGGCAGGTCACTGCTTCACCATTTTCCACAGATTGACTATGTTGTTGACGGGGAGGGAGAACAGGCCCTGCTCTCCCTTTGCATGTCACTGGAAAATCATCCCGTCAAACCTTCTCCACAAGCCACTCTTATCAATGCTGCTGAAGCTGTAAGAAAAAGTGATGAACTTATCGACATTAACGATCTTCCCTACCCTGATTATCGCCCCTATTTCAAGGAAATGCGCCGGACATTCTCCCAGTCACCCATCATTCCGACGCTTCCCCTTGAGTTTTCCAGGGGATGCTGGTGGAACAGGTGCTCGTTCTGCAATCTCAATCTACAGTGGAAGAAGTACCGGATGAAAACTGCCGACAGGATGGTGAATGAAACTGACCATCTGATGGAACAGTATAAATGTATTAACTTCACTTTTACTGACAACGCACTGCCATTAAAAGAGGCGGATAAATACTTCAAAACCATTGGAAGCAAGCAGATCGATCTCAACTATTTTGCCGAGATAAGGGCCATTCGGCAGCCACAAAGATTAAAGCAATACAGGCAGGGAGGTCTTGCAACCGTGCAGGTGGGTATTGAAGCACTGTCCACCTCGCTGCTGCAGAAAATGGCGAAAGGAACAACTGTTATTGACAATATTGCAGTGATGAAACTCTGTGCGGAGAATGGGATTCAGATTGAAGGAAATCTGATCACCGGGTTTCCGACAACAACAGAGCAGGAGATCGAAGAGACACTGTTCAATCTCGATTTTGTTCTACCCTACAATCCTCTCTCAGCAGCCGCATTTTTCCTCGGTTACGGTTCTCCGGTGCATGACAACTACGGCAAATATGGCATACAGGCCATTCTGGTTCATCACAAAACAAAAAAACTCTTTCCCGCCCGGTATCATAAATCACTCAGGCAACTGACAAACGGCTACAGGGGAGATCGCACCCGACAGCAAAAACTGTGGAAACCGGTATACCAGAAAATAGAACAGTGGCAGAATTTTCATAAAGAGAGAACAGGTAGAGGAAAAGCTGCACTTCAATACCGCGACGGCGGGAGCTTTATTATTATCCGCCAGGAACGGCCGACAGGTATGCCCCTGCAGCACAGGTTAAACGGACTTTCCAGAAGGATCTACCTTTTCTGCTGCACTCCCCGGGAAATAGAGGATATACTGTCAAACTTTAATGGTCTTGGTGAGGATTCCCTGACCACCTTTGTAAAAGAACTCTGTCAAAAACGGCTGATGTTCAGGGAGAATGACAGGGTCATCTCCCTCGCAGTTCATCAAATACGGTAGATCCATGCCGAAAAAGATGATCCCATAAGAAAACTTGCAAGCCGAGCCAGCTGTGATATAGTCTGCTGCGAGAAGAACACCAGTTGCTGCCTGCCCCGCAGACTGTTTACGGACAGGTATCCCAGGATACCGCAGTTGCAGCAGAACACAATTTTCAGACAGAAACACAATATCTCTCTTTCAGCACTGAGGACGAAAGAAAACCATGGAAGCAGACAATGATAGTTTTGAAGAGTTGTTTCAGGCGGAAGACAGCAGGAAACTGCAGCAGATCAAGCCGGGGCAAAAGATTACCGCCACAATAGTCGGGATTGGTGAAGAGACAACATTCCTGGATGTCGGTGGCAAAAGTGAAGGAGTCCTTAACAGCTCGGAGCTGGTGGATAAGGAGGGGAATTTCAGTAAAAATGTCGGGGACAGAATAGAGGTCTACTTTCTCCAGACAAAAGGATTCGAGCAGCTTTTCACGACTACCATAGGTTCCGGCTCCAGTAACGCACACCTGGAAGAAGCATTCCGCAGCCAGATACCGGTGGAAGGTTTTGTTAAGGCTGAGATCAAGGGGGGATTTGAAATAACCCTGGGTGGCAACGTACGGGCATTCTGTCCCTACTCCCAGATGGGACTGAGGAGAGTGGATGATGCTGCCGGAGAATACCTTGAGACCCATATGAAATTTCTTATCACCCGCTTCGAGGAAGGGGGACGCAACCTCGTTCTCTCGGCAAGAGCAATTCAGGAAGCAGAACGGGCCGAGCTGCGGGAACAACTAAAAGAAACCCTGGAGGAAGGACAGACAGTGGAAGGCACAGTCAGCTCCATCAGGGATTTTGGTGCCTTTGTTGATATTGGGGGAATTGACGGCCTTATTCCTATTTCCGAGATCGGCTGGAGCCGGATTGAAAATGTGGCAGATTATTTCACCGTCGATCAAAAGGTTACTGTTATTGTCAAAAAAATAGACTGGGAAAAGGACAGAATATCGCTCAGCTACAAGGAGACTCTGGCTGACCCCTGGGATACTGCTGCAGAGCAGTTTCCGGAAGGTTCAACACATACAGGGAGAGTGGTACGGCTGGCACAATTCGGTGCATTTGTAACTTTAGCTCCCGGTATCGATGGTCTTATCCATATTTCCAAACTGGGGAGCGGTCGCAGGATCCATCACCCAAGAGAGGTGCTGGAAGAAGGGCAGGATGTTGATATAACCATCGAAGGTGTTGACCTGAGTGAAAGGCGTATAAGCCTGGTGCCGACAGATTACGTCTCCGAGGAGAGTAAGGAAAAGGCAGAGCGGTCGGAGTATCAATCTTTTATTTCTTCGGGAAATACAAAGAAAAAAAGCGGCAGTCAGGTTGGCAGCCTCGGTGCCCTGCTGCAGGCCAAAATCGCAGAAAAAAAGTAACAAATCGCTGCTGTAATATGTGATGCGACAGTCAGCTTTTATCAGCGGCTGTCGCCTCTGCCTCTCCACTGCGGATCATTTTTGCCGCAACCAGAACAAGGAGCAGCACCATCACCCCACAAGTATAATAAGCCCACTTTATACCCGCCAGATCCATGCTCATCCCCGCCAAAACAGCCCCGGTAAACACCCCGCCGCTCATGGCAAAACTGAACATCCCCATCATCGTCCCCTGACCGTAATGCGTTCTCCCCTCCTCTGTTGCATAGGCGCCAAGTACCGGCCAGATCACAGCCTCACCCATACCGAGAATAACATAAAGAATAGTCATGGAGAGAAAATTTTCCATGGAAGGGATGGCCAACACAGCAAGCCCCATACAGAGAGACCCCACCAGCAGCAGGACGACCTTATTGTACCTGTCAGCACATTTTCCAAAAGGAACCTGGAGAACAGCATTGATCAGTGTTCTGCAGGCTATCACCGTGCCAACCTGCAGACCGGTGTGGGTAGGCCAGTTGGACATCAGCAGCGGCAGAAAAGCCATCGTCGGCACCATAATTATCATGGTAGCGTATCTTGCCAGAAGAATCCCCGCCGTCCTGCTGTTGCCGGCCATTTCCCCAATACTTTTAAAAAGAGAAACACCTCTCCTGCTCTCAGCGGAGTTATGTCCGGGCATATTGCTGATGACCAGAACAAGAG
>JAFDME010000230.1 GCA_019306075.1 Deltaproteobacteria bacterium
GGAAAGGATATCACCATCAGCCCTGGTCCGGGCCTTGATATAGGTGGTGAGAATTATATCCGCGGGTCTGGTAAAGTCAATCTCCACCGATCCCCCTCTGATTTCCCGGCCATGAAAAGTCGAGTCAAATGGAACGATGGTAAGAACTCCCCTGCTGAAGATAACATCACCATAAGCCGCTTTAACCGGTTCAAGATCGGTACTCCCGGGGGCAAAGGTATATTCAAGGTCATCAACCCGTCCTTCTGCATATAATCTGTTCAGTCCGGCGGCAGGATCATTCCAGGGAATCGAACCTGCAAAAGTTTTCAGCCTGTAGCGGCTGCCTTTAAGGTACCCTGTTATCCAGCGCTGAATGTTATTGTCGAGACCGAACAGGTCAACAAAAGGGGTTATATCACGTATCACACCGGCTTCTTTACCGCTGAAAGAGACCTGCTCCCCGTTCGCTGTAAAATCAAGCAATACAGGCAAAACTCCGGCCAGGTTTGCCCTGAGAGTACCGCTTACATGATTTTTCCCGCCGCCGAGATGTATCTCTCCTTCCGCTTCAGATTTGAAACGTTTACTACTGAGTTGATCAATATGAACAACAAGGCTGTTTTTTTTAAGAACCAGAGTTGACCTGACAATCAGATCATCAGATTCTATATTAAAAAATGATGGCTCCTCTCCCTCGTGAAGATAAACAGAACCATTGAAATCCCTTATTCTGATAGTCTTAACCGAGAAATCTGAAAAGAAGTTTGAAAGGAAGCCTGCAGCCCTGATTCCTTTATCGATAAGGTTAAAATTTTTGCTGAACCCTGACCCACCCTGCTCTTCAACAGTGATTGTACCAATTTGTAATTCCAGCTTTTCCTGCCACTGCAGCAAAAAATCAGAAACTGTTACCGGACCACTGGTGAAGTGATCCAGCTCAATTCCCCTTTTCAGCAAAAGTCCGCTTACAAAGAGAGTCAGACATACTAAAAGAACCAGAACTCCAAGGACTCTGGGCCAAAGCTTCCACTTAACGTTATCAGAATCCCTGCCCACCGCTATGCCTCCCTTCCACCTGTTGAAAATTATTGTCAAATACCATAAGCACGTTATCTGATTTCTTCTCTCCGTCTCTGCCTGTCGAATATATGCATGCCGACCAGCCACGCCACCAGTACAGCCGTGAAAAACTGCCCGATGATGGCCTCCATTTGACAGAGAGCAGCTGCTCCCGGAGTCCGAGGAGTAATATCACCATATCCCAGCGTAGTCAGGGTAACCATACTAAAGTAATTGAAAATATGGAAAGAATGGCCTTGCACATTATCCAGCATCCCACCGCCATAGGAACCGGGGTGAACGTCCTGCAGCAGCATATAGAGAGATCCCCAGAATAGTCCAATAATAAGATAGAGACAGAACGTTGCATAGAGCAAATTTGTTGTTACTCTTCGAACATTCATCATCTGCCGAATATAGGAGTAGACAAGAAGGCCAAAATACAAGACGAAAAACAGATTGGAACCAATACGACTGAGGCTGACAATACCGTGCAGAGCGAGCCAGTAAAAGACAAGGAGAGGTAGAAGCAGAACTATGGCAAAAGAACGTTCCTTCTTTTTCTTTTGCACCGTATAAACAGCAAAAAACAGAACAACCAACAGAGATGAATGCATAAGGATAGCTAAAGACGGGTACGGCTTGAGAAACGGACTGCCGACCAGGTAGAGCAATAGAAAAAAAAGAAGATTTCTAAAACTCGAGCCCTCAATATCACCTTTTGCTGTAGCACTTGTCATACCACATACCCTCCAGAGATTTCTGCAAACCAGAACAACCGCAAAAAACCGAGTCGCTCCATCACGACGATAAATTCACAATATCTATAAGAGTTTGCCAACCATATCTTTTGCCTCGTCCTGTATACGATTGAGATGCACTTCATCGATAAAGCTTTCCGCATAGATTTTATAGATATCTTCAGTACCGAGTGTTCCCGAAATACCCGCTTCCCTGCGGTACTCACAGACTGCCTGAGTGACTGCCAGGATATGAGCTTTATTAAAACTGCGATTCAGAGATGAACCGCGATGACCTGATGTGCCGAAAGAAACCCGTGCAGCCTGCTTTCCGGCATCAGGCTGCAGGGTGTAATAGGCTGAAATAAGCTCCGGGATATTCACCAGCATGAATTGGGGTGCCGGTTTTCCTGCCAACGGATGAATAGTCATTCAGAGTGGCCGTTCTCACGGCCGTTCCCTGTTTATAAAAAAGATTATAGGCAAAAGCCCGTTTCAGTTTATTAATATCCTCTCTCTTTGCCTTGTCAATCTGTCTTACCGCGCCCATGAAGATCTCCATATGAAATAATTGCTCACTCCGTTCGGACTGTGCCTGAGAGCTTGCAGTTCATTGAATTATTACTGTCTATACCAGCAGAGTGGTTGTGAATGCGGTCTAGATTCGCCGTCGCACAAGCTTTGTGCAGGGTTATAAAACAAGAACATTTTGACCCTGTACAACATACACCACGTTCATCATTTTGTGAAGCCGAGCCGGCTTACCTGGAACCGAACAAGATAATACGACCGTGAGTGTCCTGCTTCAGAACCTCTGTAACAAAAACAGGTAAGCGAATGTTCCCGGAAATCAATAAAGAACGTATAAAATTATATGATTGAGTATATTTCCATGGCATTTACCCGATGATATTGAAATTTTTTCGACTTGTCAGATTAGCTTTTTCAGCATGCCTCCGGTCTGAATATAGGCATTGCCGATATCCCTCCCTAACTCCCTGTTGCTATGCCGAAACAAATGTTCTATATATGAAACAAACGGACCGATAAATTGGAGAATCATATATGAACAGAAAAGCTAATATCACCGTCATCGGCTACCCGAAGATACTGTCATCGTGCCAGGAGGTTGCCGAAGAATATTTAAACAGTGCAAATTTCCTCTACTATCAGTATCTGCCCGAATCCAAGGGGGTTAAATATATATCCTCCTCACCTGACCACCCCCTGCAGGTAGCAGCCAAAACTTTCAGCCAGGTTAATCATGATATTATCATTGTTGGCACTGTTACGGCCAAGGTTATAGCGGGGCTTGATAAAAACAAGATCATACCCTTTAGGGCAGGACATAAAGCCCTTGTTAAAGCTTTTTTAAAAGCAAAAAAAATAACAGACAAAGCTGTTTTTATTTCCGCCATTGAAGAAAAGCACGATGCCAGGTTCTATGAAAAATTAATAGATCTTAAGATAGATATCTACTATGCGAATAATCTTGATGACTACAAAATGCTCTGTTTAAAAGCCAGGCGGGAGGGACATTCTGTTGTTGTTGGAGGAAGTTACACTTTTCAAATCGCAAGAGAATTTGGATTAAAGCCGGTATTTCTTTTTTCTGATCATGATATTTTCCATGATGCCTATACCCGCGCCATGGAAACACACCGCTATAACCAATCCCTGGAAGAGAAAGTGTCGCAACTGGAGATAATCTCACAGGAAAGCCAGGACAGTGTAATTTTTATAAATAAGAGTAATCATATTACTTTTACCAATAAAGCCGCAGAACAGAAACTGCACCTTAATGCAGATCGTCTTGCCGATCAGCATATATCGGAGCTGTTTGATTTCATACAAACAGATATGTTCAAAAAGAATCACAACAGTGAAATAATCGGCACCCTTAACGGAGAGCAGATACTGGTTACAATCCATCCTGTTTTTGTAGGACAGAGAACCGTCGGCACAGTACTCATGGCAAAAAAGATCCAGGAGATCGCCGCCATGGACAGTCGCATACGTCAGAAAATGCGCCATAAAGGTTTCATGGCTAAGTACACGTTTCAGGATATACTCGGAGATTCTCCCCTGATTACGCAGTGTAAAAAACATGCCGAGCTGTATGCCGTTTCAGAGGCGCCTGTGCTCATTTATGGGGCAACAGGAACAGGCAAGGAGTTTTTTGCACAGGCCATTCATAACAGCAGTACAAGAAAGCTCTTTCCCTTTGTGGCAATAAATTGTGCAACCCTGCCCTCCGACCTCATGGAAAGTGAATTATTCGGCTATGTAAAAGGGGCCTTTACCGGAGCCAGTTCCCTGGGAAAACGGGGGCTTATTGACCAAGCCCACCTGGGAACTCTGTTTCTCGATGAAGTCGATTCTCTCTCAACCTCTCTCCAGGCAAAACTTTTACGACTGCTCCAGGAAAAAGAATTCATCAGGGTTGGCGGCAATGAAGTAATACCTGTGGATATTAGAATTATTGCGGCATGTAATAGAAAACAGGATGAAAGTTCAGAAGAGAATCTGCTGCGTCAGGATCTTTTCTACAGGCTGAGTGTCCTCTATCTGCAGCTTCCGACCCTGAGGCAAAGAAAGCCAGACATTCCTCTGTTGTTCGATCATTTTCTCAAAGCATATGATTCAAAACTGGCAGAAATGCTTTTTCCCCTTCCCATGAAAGTGATTGATTTATTAACACATTTATCTTTTACCGGAAATTTACGGGAACTCCAATCCATAGCTGCACGCATCGCCTGTCTCTGCAGTAAAAAAATGGTTAATGACGATGACTACCTGGCCGTACTTTTCCAGTCATGCTGTCACACAAGCATGGATATGATAGAAGATCAATCTGTTGCCTGTAAACCGTTTTTTGACTGCACCAGCTCTCTTTCCAGTTCAATGAAAGCTGCAGAAAAATCAATCTTACAGTTGTCGAAAGAAAGTTGTGCGGGATCAATAAAATGCATGTCGGACCAACTTGGAATTGGACGCACAACTCTATGGAGAAAACTGAAAGAACACAGCATCAATTAAATGGACTGCAGGCACACCTGGCACATAATTTGCAAATCCCTCCTTATATTCTGATCAAAAAGTGTCCATGCGGTCAAACAGTGATCGTTTCAGATTACAAAAGCCGCACGGCCACACTGTTTTGTTCATTATTGTCCTTTTGGAACAACAATAGCACCTTAACTTTAAATGTTTCACTATTGAAACGAAAAGGAGTGAAAGCTTATGATTACAAAAAAATCTGTATTAGG
>JAFDME010000231.1 GCA_019306075.1 Deltaproteobacteria bacterium
CCCAGCCGATAGAATACTCATCATAAGTATCATCAATATCTTTAAATGAAAACGAAACAACCCTGTCGGCTATATAATCCAGTGGATTTTCCGGCAGATCACCTTCTATTGTAAATCGTACAAAACTTGCAGAACCTTTTAATAATCCCATAAGGGGTCCTTTAGCTAATCACTTTTGATAATTTTTGTATAAATCACTCTTCGCTGAGAACATTATGCCCTTCGGGCAGGCTGAAGCTTTTTAGGCTGAAGGTTATTAGGGGCGATTTATCTCAAGTCTTTGCTTTTCCTAACAGCCTTCAGCCTACAGCCTGTCTTTTGCTGATGAAAAAACTTTGTTTTTCCAATACATTAAAATATACTGCTGTCGTCAAATTGTACCACACACGGCAAAAAAACAAAATCCCGTCACTCAGTGAACAGTTAAAACTACTCTCTGTTGATCAAGATCAAGCTGCTCGACAAGACCTTTTATCTTTAAGCGAGCTTCCTGTTCAACCGTTTCCTTCAGAACTTCAGCCATTTTTCCACTAATCTCCTTCACAGGTGGCTTCCAGCTATAGGCCATGCTATGAAGGTATATCAATTTAGTTATCATATTTTGCCAATCTTCTGATGCCAGATCGTCTAAATGGTAAAGGTTTAAATGCTGCCAGAACTCACCATAATTCTTTTCAAAATAGAGGGATTCCTGCCCATTTCTGGTATAAGTCCGGTCGTAATCTTCATTCCGTACCTGCATAAAAAATTCATCTGTAAAGGCAAATATAGGATAAAGTCCGGGAAGAGCAGCAGCGGATGAAAAGAAACGATCGAGAATCGTGTAACTTTTTCGTCGAATATTCACGGGCCGCTGACCAATGGATTCTCCCTCATCAAAGAGCAGCACCCACCCTTTAAATCCCATGTTTTGGAACATTTCTGCCAGGCCGCAGACGGCTTGGAAGTAAGGCTCCCATCCTTTACATACCAGGGAGGCTTCGTTATAAAATGGTACCTGTCTATATCTCAGCGCATGGCGTAAACGATATACCGGTAAACTCTCTCCTTTTAAGGCATTAGCAAGCAGCCAGGGAAATTCTCGGGGCCGGAAAGCCCCATTTTTTTTCAACTCCTTCTGTTTTCTGGAAAGTGGTATATTTTCCCCGGCAATAGCAACCAGAACAGATTTGAAAAAATGAGGCATGGAATCAGGAATATTTTCAACTAATTCAAAGCTGTTCTCCTGAACTGTTTTTTGTTCATAAACCCATTTTTTCCAATATTGTGCCAGAGTATCATCGCAGCCGGGAAACCGAATCTGACCCACCAGAGCCCGGTAAACCCGCTGAAAGTCATGGAAGGGAATTTCCCTGGGGTCAAGGTTGATTAGACTGGTGACAAAACCCTGCCGGAGAGCACGCTCATGTATATAGGCCAAACTATGAGATTTTCCCTGGCCATAAGCGCCGCTGATACACAGATGCGGCGATTCATTGTGAGAAAGTGCTTGCACACTTTTATCAAATAATTCATTAAGTTGTGATTCTCTGGCGGTCAACAGATGAACAGCAAGCGGATCAAAGAGGCCATCCCGTAACCGCTCTACGGCTCTTCGCAGTATAAATTTATTACTGCTTTCCAGCAAATTTGTGAAATCATCCATGGTCATCGATCAGCTGTCCCAGCTTGGCCGCAGCTTTTCCACCTTTTCCTTCTCCAGTTCCTGCTGACTTGTAACAATATGTTTGGTAAGATCTGTGTTTTCAGGGATTTTTTCACCCTGCTCAGCAAGATCGAGTAGACCAATAACCTGCTTGATAAACAGTCTAACCTCACTGAGCAGCCCCATCTTTTTCTGATTTGCGCAAATATTCAATAGCAGTTTATCTGAAATTTCATCAGCAGCATCCCAGCGATAGGATATCTGATGAATCTGTCGTAAAAATTTTCCAAGCTTGACTAATTCTTTTGATTTCAGTGGCGTTCTGTGAAGATCAACAAGAACTCCACGGTAGTTCAATCGTTGCTCCTGTTGGCCAATGGATCGAACCCTGCTCCACAGTGCATCGTATGATTTAAAGCCCTTCTCTACCAGCAACAGATCTGGAATAATGGCAAAAAAGATATGAAAATATGTTGCCTGCTCAGTATTATCTATAAGAAGACGCACATTCTCATAGGCGGCGTTACGGATGGAAGCAGCCTGGGCAATAACGGTTTCCAACTCATCCAGCAGCAGAATAAGCCCTTTATATCCACAGAACCGCAGGAAGCTGTTTAAAGAGTTGAGCATCTGCTTACTGTTAGCCTTACTTACTCCTTCGAAAATCGAAAACGGCTTAAGCTCTCGTTTAGTAAGTTTCCCTGCTTCAAACCAGCGAAAAACAGTTTCCCTGCTTTCGATACGTTCGTCATGAAGCTCTCCCTCCAGCAGGGGTAAAAACCTGTTATTCAGCAGAGCAATAAGCCCGTTTGCAAAATTAATATTCATCCCCGGCAGATTACGCAGGGTTTCGCTCAATTCGGAGATCTGTTCTTTACCGAGAGGTTTTTTGGGAGAACCAAGATCATCAAGCCACCGATTAAGAAGCCTGCGGATACCGGCTCCTTTAAAATTACCACAAAGCTGCTGCACAATGGCTTGATAAACAGCCTCAAACTTATGAATAGGAATCTCCCTGGTCAAGACGACAAAAGAGACACCAAATCCCTGCTGCAGAGCAATGTGGCGAATCACAGACATGATATGGGTCTTTCCATCACCATAATTACCATGAAGAAAACGAACCTTGGCCCCACCTTTTGCAATATAATTAGCCAGGTCATCCTCAATAAAACTCAGCCAGTTGTCACGGCCCACGGTAAAAAAAGAGACATAATCAGCAGGAACGCTTCCCTTACGGAGCTCTTCAATAATGGAACGTGCCTTAAAAGGTTCAAGGTCGGCTATTTTCTCTCCATTCGCCATTATTTACTCTCCTGAAATGAAATTGACGAGATTTGCTTACGCTGGCCTGTACTGTCAAGCAGCCAGAGACAAAAGTTGCGCCCGGAAGTCAATTTGAAACTCATGCCCTGGGAAGTTGTAGTAATACCCGATTCAAAACAGCGCCACAGATCAACACTAAACTGTTCCAGACTATATCCACGAAACTTACTTTTTTCCATATTTGTGAAAAAAACCTTACTTTGCAGAGAAATTACATACTCCAGGTAAAACCGCTGGATGGCAACAGGTGAAGCAGCAGGAAGATTATCCGCTTTACAGATTACGACATAGGTCTTATGGAGGCTGTTGACATATTTTTCCGGCTCAAAAGGCCGGTCGTACAGCTCTTTTTTTAATCGTCCCAAGGCAGTAACAATACGACGAGGGTCAATAGATTTCATCACCCTTTTATTGATGGTTGTCGTACGATCGCCAAAGGCAATCTCTCCATCAATTCCTTTCAAGATACTGAAACGAGGGAAATCAATGACAATATCAAGACCGGCCTCCTTTCCCAAACTGGTCAAATCCCCTATAAGTTCCATCCTGTAGCGGTCAACCTTGTCCTGGGCGCTTTGCCGTAATTCGTCAAAAAGAGGCTTACATTCTGCCAAAACCTCTTCCTGTTCCACGTTTTGCACCATTTTGCTTGACAACAATTCGTCGAGTTGCAGAAAATCATCCCGTCCGGCGCAGCGAATACACTGTTTCAGAAAATCAGCCAGACGCTGCCCACGATTCAATTCCTTTTGAAAGGGGCGGACAATGTCATTTAATTTATCTGTATTATCCAACAGGTAGAAATCATTATCCATATTTACAGTTCTCTCTTTTTCTGTTGAGGTAGTTAGCTCTTATCAAGGGAAGGGTATTGAAAATAATCTCATTCACCAGGATAAGGTGCGTTTGCGAAACAGATTTAATTATTCTGGTGAGGAAAATATCAGATAGGTGAGTTATCAACAACTGAATTTTTTTTAAATCCCCGATTCTCCATTTCGAAAAGCAACTTGACGTCTTTCCTGACTATGTGTACCATTATGTTATACAGTTTTGCAACCACATTCCCGGTAAATGAACAGAGAGGCTAGTGATATGGCCAAAACAGCTACAGCTCATGCCCGGTTAACTCCGGAAATAAAAAAAGAAGCTGAAGATATACTTAATAATCTTGGTATATCAATTTCTTCAGCCTACGAAATGTTTTACAGACAAATTATTGTTCACGGAGGTATTCCCTTCGAGATGCGGATTCCAAACCAGAAAACCCGGCAGGCCATGCAGGAAGCAAGAGACGGAGTGGGAGAAAAATACGATACCGTAGAAGAAATGTTTCACGATCTGAAAATTCCGTAATGTTACCCATTCGACCAACTTCACAATTTAAAAAAGACTTTAAAAAAGCCGACAGGCAAGGTAAAAATCTCGGGAAATTAAAACTCATTTTAGAACATTTAGCTGTACCGGAACCGCTACCACCAAAATACAAAGACCATAAACTGAAAGGAGAGTGGCGGGATTACCGGGAATGTCATGTCGAACCAGACTGGCTTCTCATATATACCATCACAGATTTTGAGCTTAGACCTGCAAGGATTGGAAGTCATTCAGAATTATTTGATTAATTCTTTAAAATAGTCGGATACTCAAAATAACAGCCATTATCACAGCAGTGGTCGAAAAAATCTTTAAAACATCGATTGTCCTGGAGCTGTTTTTCTGCTGAGGCAACTGATCTGAAAAACAGTTTGCTGCCAACCACAATTATCTTTTGCCGGGCTCGGGTGAGAACGACATTAAATCTGTTAGGATTATTGATGAACTCTGAAAAAATCAAATCGGGATCAGAGCAGGTAAAACCAAAAAGAATCACATCCCTTTCAGCACCCTGCATACGTTCCACCATATCAATTACTGGTAAATCGTCATGCTCACCCAGAAGTAGTGTTAGATATTCGGCAATAGTGTTATTCTGAGCCCGGTATGGAGAAAGTATGGCTATCTGCTCCGCTCCAACACCTCTTTTTTTGAGTAAACGATAGGTAATATCGGCCAGCAATTCAGCTTCCAC
>JAFDME010000232.1 GCA_019306075.1 Deltaproteobacteria bacterium
CATGTCGGTTGCCACGGCTGTAATAAGGTCAGGACGATTGGCATAGACAGATGACGGAAAGGTGACGGATCCGGTGGTTGAACTCGCCATTTCAGGTTCTAAAGACAGCCTTTCGCTGCGTTTTTCATCTTGCATACCAGCTCTTCCACCGGTGCTAATCTGAATGATCAGATCTGTTTCCTGCTTTAAGCCTTGATAGATTTCCCTGAAAATCTGAAAATCTGTTGATGGCGTTTCGTCTACAGGATTACGTGCATGGATATGAATGATGGATGCACCTGATTTCTCGCATAAAATTCCTTCCTGGATGATTTCATCAGGGCGAATTGGTATATAGGGGGTATGTTTTTTGGTGGGGACAGATCCTGTTGGGGCAACAGTAATAATGAGTTTTGTCATGGGCATATGATGCTTTGATTTTTTCTGATTAAGACCATTTTTATTGAGTCAATTTCAGTGACAGTCAAGTGGGCAAGCTCCTAGGAGCTTGTCCGAGAATAAGCATTTTGTTCAAAAATCGAGGTTTTCCAAAAAAATAAGCACAGCCATATACATGATATTGCGAGCATTATTTTTTTTGAAAATAACGAAGAGTTTGGGCAAAATGCATTCTCGGACAGGCTCCTAGACGGCTGGCAGAAAGGTTTTGGAATTGTAGTCACCGTTTTCCAGGATGATCTGGACGGCCAGATTGGATGATGGAGAGAAAAGTATTGGTGCTGCAAGATTAAGACTGATTTTTTGATCCGGCGGAACCGTGACAACTGCAAGGGTAAAGCAGGGATCCTCAGATTCCATGTGGAGCAGTTTTCTTTCGTTTTCATCGGGGACAATGTTGTAATCAGGAAAGAAGTGGGTAGGATCCGTGAGAACAAAGGCAATCTCCCCGTCATCTACTGCCTGAATCCAGAAGAGTGGTCCCTTTTTCCTGTTCGGCATAATTATAAAATCATGCAGAGAAGGAAATCCTATCACACCTTCAGGGAAGTGGAGGAGGTTGGCAGAGTTATATTCAACCTGGCCGAATCTGGAGTCAATTTTTTTCATTTATTGCTGCTCTTCATCGAGAGATCAGTGCAGAGAGAGTCAAGATCGTTTATATCCCATCTGGCGGCATTCTTATTTTCCTCTGCCATACGATTATAAATTTCCTCTCTGTATATCTTTTTATCGCCGGGGGCATCAATGCCGATGCGGACAGTACCGCCTTTTGTTTCAATAATTTTAACGGTAATATTATCACCGATTATTATTCCCTCACCGGCCTTTCTGGTTAATACCAGCATCAGGTGCTCCAAAGTGTGCAGTTAAAATCTGAGTGTCAGGAGACTGCAGGTAACGCCCGTTAAAGTGAATTCAATGATCTGAAGATCACAAGGGAGAAGGGCATGTTACTTTTTCACCATACTAGGCTGATTAAAAAAAGATGTCAAATGCACAACTGTTATTTCTTCTGGAAGTTCTGGCGCAAGGCACTAACGCAGGCAAGCTGCAAGTAAGTACCTTGGAGGTATCTATTTACTTTTATGGTTAAATCCTCTTCTTCATTTTCTCGGAGTCTTCGCTTACCTGTTTTTCTTCACATATTTTACGAATAAGGTATCTAAAAATAGTCAAGAATAGAAATATTAGAGATGCGGCCACTGATATTCAGCGCAGCACGAAATGAGGTCTCATATTTTACTATATCATTAAAGACTTCAATCATATCGGCATCCTGATATCTGGAGAGAATCTGTTCCAGGTCAATCCTGGCATCTTGCAGATGGAGTGTCGCCGAGTCGATTCTCTTAGCTTTTATCCCGAGAGAACCTCGCAGGGTTCGGTTCTGATCAGCTGCAATATCAAGATTAGTCAACTGAGCCTGTATTGAACCGCCGGGTCCGGTGGTATCATCAACGTTTCCTGAACGGACAGCTTCTTCCGTTCGTGTAAGCACTGAGAAGAGATCAACCGATGTTGGGCTAAGATGGGGGTCAGTTGATCCGGTGGCAGCTATCTCATTACTGATTCCCATAAACAGTTCATTGCCGGTGAGATTAATATCCATATATTCATCAGGAGTAATCTCCAGTTGAGTTCTGTTGTGGTCACCGTTGTAAAGGTATGGCCAGGTTGTCAGGTCGTTCTCGTCATAAAGTGCAGGATCATAGGCGGGGTTGGCAGTGAATGGTCTGGTTTTTTCATTAAATCCGGCGAAGATGTATTTTCCGCCGACAACTGCATTTGCAGAAGCTGTCAGCCTCTCTTTTAGTCCTGCAATTTCATCCGCCATATTGCCAAGGTCTGCCGGGCTCATTGCCCCATTGACTGCGTTAATGGAAATTTCCTTTACTCTGGAAAGGATATTTTCAACCTCCTCGAGAAAGCCATCGGCTGAAGCCATTCTATCACCGGCATGTCCCATGGTATCGATATAGCGTTCATTTTGCTGTAATTGTGTTCTAGTTGTGAACACAGGACGTACGGCGCCGGGGTCATCTGATGGTCTGTTCAGTTTGAGACCTGTTGCACCCTGGTTTCGGAGATCAAGTAATTCACCTGTAATGCGGTTCAGGTTAGATTGCATTAGCCTGTAGGCGGAATTTTCAGTGACTTTCATCGCATACCTTCAGTTTCAGCGCTTGAGATTAATGACGGTGTCCATCATTTCGTCAATAGTAGAGAGGAATTTGGCTGATGACTCAAAACCGCGTTGAAATCGTATGAGGTCGATCATTTCTTCTTCCAGCGAGACACCAACGAGTCCATCTCTAAAATTTTCCAGTTGGATCATTGCATCCTGTGCACCTTTGAGAGAGAGTTGGTTCTGCCTGCTTTCGATTCCTACATTTGCAACTATACCCGAAAAAACAGAATTAAAAGTTTCCGTGCCGTTGATGAGGTAAGTATCACCGATATTAGAGAGAATAAGTGCATTTCTGTTGTCGCCGGGTGCAACTGTGGACGGCGGAGGTCCGGGATCCGGCGCCGCACCTGCCGCAATTTTTGCCGGGTCAGTTATGACAACATGCATCTGCCTGGCCGCACCTGCATATTCCGCTGCGGTTGGTGGAGAGGAAGGAGGAGAAGGAATATAGCCCGGCGGCATATTGAAAAAAAGATTACCGGTTGAGGAATCAAGACCACCTCCTGCCTGATGCTGAATATTCACCTGAACACTCAGCTCGTATGCAAGTTTATCAATCTCGCCCTGGAGCTCAGGGATGAGATTTTCACGAATATCAATAAGACCGCCAACCTCACCACCAGTATTTAAAGAGTCGAGATTTCGTTTAACACCTCCTGCTTCCAGCTGCAGGGTAAATAAATCTCCTGAGTTTTTGGCGCTGACAGTCATTGCCGTGGTGCCCTGGACAAGTGGAAGCCCACCGGGGAGATGTACAGTAAGGATACCCTTTGAATTCTCAAATGATTGGGCACCTATAGATTTTGCCAGCTCTTTGGCAAGCAGATCCCGTTGATCCCTTGCACTGTTGGCAGTCTGCCCCTGGATTTCAATTGTATAAATCCTATCATTTAAGCGGGCAATTTCATTGAGCTGGCTGTTGATTGACTCGAGTTTTGAGGTGATGGATTCGTTGATCCCTCTTTTAACCGAGTCAAGCTCGTTAACCGTTGTTTTAAAACTTTTTGCGAGGACCTGGCCCTGAAGGATCACATTATTGCGCAGTACAGGGTCTGCCGGATCGGCAGAGAGCTTTTGCATTGCATCAAAGAAAACATCTGTGTCAGTAGAGATATTGTCTTCTGAAACGCTGAAGATGCGCTCAAGATCAGATAAAGGACGGCTCAACGCATCCTGAAAACCTAAATCAACTGCTTTCTGTTTTATCTGCCGGTCGATGAAAACATCATGCTGTCTGCTGATATCAGTTATTTTTACACCCTGACCGATGAAGAAATCACCAAAACTCAGCGAAGGATAACTTGTAAGTTCAGCCTGCTGCCGGGAATATCCCTCAGTGTTGACGTTGGAAATATTATTTCCTATTATCTCAATTGATTTTTGGTTTACCTCAAGGGATGTCCTGGCCGCATTCAGTGAGTTCAAAAGTCCGGCCATATCAGATTCTCCCTGAAAGAAGTCTGCCGTTTATCTGCGAGTGCACAGCATACGCATCCGGCGAATAGGTGGAGGAGACAGTCTTCTGTCCTAAAAATTCCATTGTGTCTCTGATCCAGCCAAGAGTCGATTTAAAGAGATAGGCATTCCTGAGATTTTCCCTGCGTATCAGGGCGGCAATCGGTTTATCTGAATCGTCGATTATTTTGACCTCGGCGAGGAGTTGTATAATCGCCTCCTTTTCGTTCATTGCATTGATCATACCTTCAAGGTCCAGTGCTTTTGCACAGGTTCGTTCTTCAAGGATGGTTTGATGCAATCTGTTCAAATATTCACGAGTGGCTGGGGATGGCACTTTATTTTCCCTCCACGAGGAACTGTAAAAGAGATGCAGAGACTTTGTTTAGATCAGGCTCATAGGATCCCTCTGCAACCTGCTGTTTTATCTGCTGGATCCGTTCAGTTCTTTCAATGTTGCCTGGCTCACCTTCGCTTTGTGCTTTATGGACATCCTGCAGGACAGAAGAAAACTGTACCTTGTCCCTGCCTGCCACTTTGTCCACCGGGTCTGTCTGGGCGTTTGAAGTCTTTTTCAGATTTCCTATCTGGCCGGGACCTCCAATGCCATAAAAGTCAATACTCATAATATTCCCTGGGATTTCAAATTATTGCTCTGTCAGTTAAATTGCGTCGGCAGATTTGCCCGAGTCCAGGGCTGTGCCGTTTTTATCTGATAAAGTTATTACTACTCTTACTATCGGAAGCAAAGGGAAGATTCTTTAGAAAAAAAAGAATTGAAGGCGACTCTGAAGAAAGGGAAAGTTTCCGGACTTGTCGGGTCTGATGGCAATCAGAATATTTTTTGTTTTCAATAAGGGGTGCCATCTGTTTATAGATCATCTCGGCAATAC
>JAFDME010000233.1 GCA_019306075.1 Deltaproteobacteria bacterium
CAGAATTTATTTACTTTTGCCGCTGTTCCCTCTACCTCCACTATTTCCTTTATCATGTCCATGATTTCCATTATTGCCCTTCTCATTTGATGGCCCGCCACTTGAGCTATGACTGCCCATGGAATGTCCTTGAGAGGAGTTGGCTGAGCTGTTTTTGGAACTCGCGCCGCCCCTGGCATTGCCGGTCTTGTTGCCGCTGTTTCCTTTATTTTCTTTGGCGGCTTTGGAACCCCAGCCTCCAACTCCCAGGTCTGTTTCCGCCAGGCCCAGTCCCTTTTTACTGCTTGAAGCCGTGCTGGTGCTCATTCCATGTCCTTTGGACCAGCCATGCTGCATATCCCTTTTGGTTGCTTCGGCAATTTCCTGTTGCGGGGAGGGAAGATCATCTGCCAACTCAGCCGCAATATTTTCTCTATTGTGTTTGGTGTGACCAAGGCCGAGAGTTCCGGGATGAACTCCCAACTCATGAGCGATCTCTCCCCAGCCCATACCGCTGCTTCGCATTCCTTCGATAGATCCGACGGTGACGCCGGCAAGTTCTGCAACTGCCTCGCCAAGTGTGGTCTCTGCCCCCGTCAGAGTCTTTTCCGCTTTGGCGAGTTCTTCTTCGGCTGCTTCCAGAGCACTCTGATCTTCTGCAGCTTTTGCATTTGTAACGGCAGTTTCCGCATTTGTAACGGCAGTTTCTGCATTTTCAACGTCAGTTTCTGCGTCTGCTATCTCATCGTTAATTTCGGCACTGGCTGCAGCTGACAGGTTTGCAGCATGGGCTGCCTGGGCAGGGTTGCTGAACTCTGAAGTTACCTGTTCGTTCGCTGCTGCCATGGAGTAGCTACAGGTAAAAATAATCGGGAAGCAGGACAACAGTGTTATAAACCGGATTTTTCTCATATTTTCGTCTCCTTTTTTTAGTGCCTTACTCCAGAACTTCTGTAAAAAAACAGGTAAGCACCCTTAAAAACCAGGGCATAAACTCCGACTCCGGGAAACTGGAAAAGGTTGTTTAAAATTGTATGGTTGAATTTACTTCAATACCACTTATCCAAGCATTCTAAATTTCCGATTTATTCGGGTTAGTATAATTCCTGGTGCCAAAGAGCAACAGGCTTTCCGGAAGCCGGTATTCTCCGCTGGATATTTGAATGATCTCTTTCTCACCAAACCAGCTCAGCCGTATACGTTTTGTTTCATTTTTACCAATTACTGCCGCTATATTTCTTTTCAATAATAAGGCATTCTTCCTGGCGGCATATGCATCATTTTTGTGAAAATAGACAATATCAAGCTGGAGTTTTGGGTTATGACGAAGTCTGTTCGCCACTATTTCCACTTCTTGCCGGAGTCTCTCTGTGGGCTGCATTTTGATGAGTGCTGCCTGGTGAAGAATTATTTTTTCATTTCCCAGTTGATAGATGCGATAGGTAAAATCTTTAAGATTATTAAGTCGCCTCACTGCCCGCAAAGATTTTTTACCGGACCTGTAGTAGTGGAGATAGGTTTTCCAGGCAGTTATTTCATTTAGAGAATCGTTTTTCAGTGTATAAACAAGACCTTTGTTGTAAAGAGCCGTCTGCTCATCGGGAGCCAGAGACAGTACCTTGCTGTACTGGGCAAGAGCGTTACTTAACTGTTTCTGTTCCAGGAAGTTGTGACCAAGATTCAGAAGAAGGGGTATCGTGTCTGGGGACGCATTTATCCCTCTTATATAACTTGATCGCTCTCTGGCGGGCATGCCGTTCGCCTGGTAGCAGAGACCTTCCCAGTAGGCATATTCAGGATTATTGGGAGAAGAAGAGGATGCGCTCTGTAGAAACGGAAGTGCTTCTGCTTCCAATCCCCCGGTCATTAGTTCTCTTCCTGCCAGAAAACTGCTCTTTGGATCCTGCAGAATATTCTCTATGGCGGTTATCTGAGCAGGCTGATCAACGGATACCTGCTGCACTCTGTTGATTCCCGTTAGCATCCCCAATGAGAAGAGAGCTGCTGCAAATACGGTTGTGCCGGCAAGCTGGAGCGGCTTAAATGTAATATGGCACGGTTTTCCAAGACGGTTGAGGAATTTCTGCCAGAAGGGTTTCCTGTCGGGCTTGATCCTTTTCATCACTTTATTGATAAGATCCGGCGGAGGCTCAAGTTCCGGCAGCTGCTGCAGCCTGTTTATCAGTTTCTCTGTATCAGATTCATTCATTGGTATCATGATTTTCGCTGAGGAATTTTTTTAACAGTCCCAGGGATCTATGGATTCGCATTTTCACTGCACTGGTTGAAAGATTAAAAATTTCTCCAAGTTCACTGACAGAAAGTTCCTGCTTGTATCTGAGGATGAGCATTTCCCTTTTCTCGTGGGGAAGATCGGCAAGGGCTCCCAGCATCCGGCGAATCTCCTGTCGTTTTTCGATTCCGTTAGAGAGGTGGGACGAGTTCTCCTGAATTAGACCTTCAGAATAAACCTGCAAACCATCTCTTTTCCTTGCCTGCCCACGAATCCAGTCTTTCCCATGGTTTGCTGCCAGGGTATAGAGCCAGGGGAAAAAACGCTGGCCGTCTTTAAAGTAGGCCAGTTTTTCAAAAGCTTTACAGAAGACATCCTGTGTCAACTCAGCGGCATCATCATTTGACTGACTAATCCGGTACATAAGATTATAAATGGCTTTTTGATAACGCTTTACAAGTTTGGAGTAGGACTCGGTGTCACCCTGCCGCACTTGTTTTATAATATGGTTATCTGATTTGTCCATGAACCGGGTAGTTCCTCTTTAGTAGTAATATACGAGTGGCGACAGAAAAGGTCACATATCTGCATGGAAAATAATGGTGAGGTAGAAGTGATCTCTATCAAAAAAATATCTGAGTACCACTCAAACACAGCTACCAGACAATGAAACTGAAGTTCAGTGGTAATTAAAAAAAATATTTCTGCTGCATGTGATGTTATCCAGTTATGAAGAACTGGACGGAATCGTAAATCTTTTTATTTCCTGAGGAACTTTTGATGACTTCGGGAGAATCAAACCAGCTGACGCCAATATTTCCTGTTTTGATGTCCGGAAATTTCTTAAGAAGAAATTTTTTTATATTTAAAGCCTTTTGTCTGGCCAGTTCTTTGTTTTTCAGTTGGTACACTACTATCTGTAAGCGGCCTTTTTTCATGTTGTGAAAAATGGCTCCGATAAGTTCAAGGGAGGGATAGGAGTCACGGTCGAGATCAGGAGAAAAGGGTGCAAAGTAGATTTTTTCGACTGTTACAGTTCGCGAGAGAAAGTGATAGTTTCGAAATGAAAAGTTGTCCAGACTGTTCAGGTGAGTGACTGCTTTCCGGGCCATGGCACCGGATGGATAGTAGGACAGGTATTCCAGCCACCCGTCGACAGCTTCCGGTTTGCGACCAAGTTTTGTCAATATCAGAGCCCTGTTGTACAGTGATGCTGGACTGGCAGGCCAGAGCGCCAAAGCTTTGGTGTAGCTCTGCAGTCCCTTTGTGTATTCACCTGAATTCAGCTGATTATGCCCCAGGTAGATGAGGGATTGCAGATGATCTTCTTTTAGGGAAAGAGCCTTTAAATAACTTTTTCTCTCTGCTACTCTTTTTCCGAGATTGCCATAAATAACACCAAGCCAGAAATGGTAGTCAGGGTTGTCCGAATCAAGAGAATGTGCTTTAGTCAGATAGGTAAGAGCATCTTTATAATGTTTGTCGGCGAGGAGAAATCGGGCATAGTAATAATTGGCAAGGCTGCTGTCGGGATTTTCAATAACTTCCTGCTGAAAATTTTTCTCTCCCCGTGAGAATTGCTCCGTCATGAGAAAATGCTCTCCGGTAAAGCTGTGTTTGACTACATTGCTCATATCTTTTACGACGCATCCGCCGGAGAGCATTGGTAACAGTAAAAGAATGAGTAGCAGCGGGTGGTAGTTTTGTTTTGAGGCAGGAGGAAAATGTATTGTATACATAATGGACTTCTGTTGAAGGTTGTTGTCGGTTGAAAAAACTGGATCTGTCTGGATATTGTTAGAAGGTTATCATAGATAAAGTGGCATTTCCAGTAGCGCGTAATGTTTAGTCCGGCCGGAGGGTGAACTGAAGAATCCAAGATGAGGGGGAACAGCGAGGTTGATATTATCCCGAATACTGCGAACAAACAATTACTGGTAAAAGTTCACACAGATTCGCACCCAATATTGAATAAATTGCTTCGAAAACTTTTAACTGGAGTGTTCAGCAGGAGTGGGCGGGATGGGTGCTGAGAGATTTTTTCAGCACTACACGATGCGGGGAAAATTTACCCGGTGAGAGCAATAACAGCAGCGCCCTGTTCGCCGAGGTGAATATACCACCGATGTAAACAGGGCTTTATAACGGTTTCTCTCTAAAAAGAAAAGATCAGAGAGGTTGAGATCAGCCCAGTTTTTCGCCAATAGCTCTGCCGTAATCCTGGCAGGCTTTCAGTCCTTCATCGCTCTTACCTACTATCTCAGTGAGGTTGAGGGGACCGAGGTCGGTCATATCCATTTTGAAAACGTGCAGCATGGTTTCAAAAATCATCGGGGCACTTTCGCCACTGTGGGTATGGGAACCGAAAGCACCCCCAATTTTTCCGGTCAGGTTGGCAACCTGGGCCTTGAAAAGGAATTGTTTCATACCTTCGGTCATATCCTTGTGGTAGGTGGGACAACCAAAAACGTAACCGTCAAAGCCTGCCAGATCTTCCTGGTCCTCTATTTTTGAGAGAGGTTTAACTGTAACATCACAGGCTGCAAACCTGAGACCTTCTGCAATGTGGTTGGCCATAGCCTTCGTATTGCCTGTACGGCTGGAAAAGGCAACAAGTACTTTTTTCATATCGACTCCTTGATAATGTTGATTAGTGCCTTACTCCAGAATCTCTGTAATAAAAAACAAGAAACTGAGTAGGGTTGTTTAAAATTATGTGGATGAATTTACTTCCATGGCACTTACTTGCAGCTTGTCTGCGTTA
>JAFDME010000234.1 GCA_019306075.1 Deltaproteobacteria bacterium
CAGGTCGTCTTCTCCATAATTCCCCTTAATAAGCTGTTTAAAATGCAAAGTAAATTCATGGTCCGAATAGTTGGGGGGTTTCCAGTAGAGTGCACCGTTACTCTCTCCTTCCTCCACCACATCTTCTATCTCTTCGTTTCTGTCACTGTTGTTAAGGTAATAGTAGTCATATTTTAAACCAATGTGGATAGATTCCCTGTAAATCCTGTAGGAGGAGAACGCATGAAACCTGTTCTGCGCGTTACCGTCACTGTAATATCGATGCCGATAGTCACCTCCTACGATAATACCTCCGGGAGTTTCACCTGTAAGTCCAATTTCAAAACCATCGCTGTTGACCCCATCAATAACAGCATCCAAGGTATCATCAATTTTATTCCTGTAAATCTCAGCATATGAATTGAAATAATCATCAAGCTGACCTTGCAGCCCCAGGGAGTAATAAAAATTTGTCCCTGATCTTCCATCCAGTCTTTCTGCCGCCCCGGAAAAAAGAATATCGATATCTGATAGAATCTCCACGGTACCGGAAGATTCCATAAAAGTACCTGATATCGATTTATCCCCGTCTACTTCCCCATAATTGTTACGAAAAAATTGGAATTTTACTTCTTTTTCCAAATCTGGAGTATAAAGTAAAGAGGTACCGAATTGTGAATTTTCCAGATTTACATAACCGCTTCTGCCACTTTTTTTAAGAATACCTCCATCAAGTCCGGTGTGCGGCCGTAATTTCATGGAAGTCTTTTCCATCTGCCCAACCAGTTCTCCGGTTTCTTCTCCTTTATTTCTCAGTTTCTCATAAACCTGGGCTTCCTTCCTGTATTCACCAAATCTGTCATAAATAGAAGCCAAATCACGCAAACCTTCATTGCTTTCCTCTCCCTCATCAAAGAGGCGCTTGTAATTACGTTTTGCTTCTTCATATTTTCGCTGTGCGATGGCCTTTCTTGCAAGATATTCATTCTGCAGAAGTTTTTGCCAGCTGTATAGCTCATAATACTCGACAACAATGTCCCCGGTCTTATTACCAATATTATCAATAAGAAATGGGGCTGCCATCAGTTCTGTTACAATTTCAGGTTCAGTCTGCAACAATAACAGCAGAGAGTTCCAAAATGACTTCTCCCTGCTGAAATAGAGGTAATATATATCTTCCATTTCAAATCTATTTCCAAGTAACTCTATAACCGGTGGATAAAGCAGCAATTCATAAATTTTGAGGGATTTTTCCAGCTGTCGATCCCCCCACAGCATTCTTGCCAAAAGTACAATTTCTTCAAAATCAGCATTCAATCCTTTATAACTCTGTAAATTGTCCGCTTGTTTAAAGCCAATGTTCTCAGCATAAAGAAGATTGAGACCATCTTTATACATGCCCCTGTTGCTGTCAATTTCAATAATTTTTCTCTCAAAAAACTGTTCTTCCGGAAATTCAGCATGTATATCGTTGTAAAACTTACTGGATTGAAGCAGATTCCCTTTACCAGACATTAATTCCGCACGAAGAACTCTGGTCACCAGTGAATGGGAACTCCTTTTCAGGACAGCATGCAGGTGCCGGTCGGCAGAGTCATATTCACCGTGTTTTATCTCCACTTGTGCAACCTGGATAAATCGACTCATGACAGGCCGTTTACCAATAAACAGACTGGGTTGATTGATATTTTCAACAGCCTTTTCTGCAGGTTTTATTTTTAAAATATTTTCGATGGCAGAGATATCAGGGATAAATCTATCGCCTTTCGTAAGCTCTTTGGCCAGTGATCGATACTCGGAAAATTCTTCCTTTTCAATGTAAAGCCAGCAAAGTTCCTGCTCCAGCAAAGAAACTACCCTGGCAGATGATCTGTTTTCAGTTCCTGTTTTAAAGGATTTCTTCAGCTGATCTATTGAATAAGCGGCTCCCTGGCTGTCACCTGCTGCCAGCATGAATCTGGCATCAAGTAGAGTTTTTTTTCTGACTAAATCGGCTTTTTCTGCAGCTCTGGATCCAGAATAGCTTTCAATGATATCGGAGAGAGCTTTGTACCAGACCCGGGCTGTGTCAACCTTATTGTCGTCAATGGCATTTCCTGCCAGTAAAGACAAAACTTCACCATCAGAGATATGAGAATTTAGAAGTTTGCGATAAAGAGCTTCAGCTTTTTTGGGTTTTCCACAGAGTCGTCTTGTTCCTGCCTGATGCAACTGTAATTTAAAGCGTGTTACAGTATCATTTTTAAAAACAGCAAGAAAGTGATCATACTGTCTATCGAGTCTTGTAAACAGTGAATTATACGCTAACTGGTCAAAATAATTTATGATGAAATCAATAGTAATCTTTCTGTGAGAGTTGCGGGGAATCTCTTCGAAAAGCTCTCCAAGTTCCTTTATAAGTCCAAGAGCACCAGCCCTGGAAATACATATCCGGCGAAGATCGAAGTCATCACTATCCGCCTTAAGTCCACTGATAAAGGAATATAAAGCAGCCACTTCCTTTCCTTGAAGTTCTTCAATATTCCCTTTCAACAGAAAATATCTTTTACTCTTGTTATGAACGGGTGAAACATTATTTAGATAGTTCAGAGCGGCCGCGTACTCTTTTCTTTTTCGTAAGTTATTCACTATCCTGTAGGTAATTGTATCATCCTGTGGCCGGAAATCATGAAGAATCTGCAATACCTCGAATTGTTCAGGCAATTTACCTTTTTGTCCAAGCAAATTTGCCATTTTAAGATAAATTGCAGGACGATTGGGAGTAACTTTTTCAAGATCGCCCCATAACTGCACAGCACCATCATTTTCAACTATTGAAAGAAAATCATGGGCCAGGGTGGATTGGATATTCGAAATCTCGGCCAGAACCTTCCTGTCTGCCGGATTTTTCTTCATATACATTTCATAGAACTTCAGTGCCCGATCAGGTCGATTGACCTGGTAAAGATAAATTTCAGCAATTCTGACAAGTAATTGACTGTTGTCTTCCGTGTTGTCGGCAAGAAAGTGAAAATATGGCAGTGCAGATTTACTATCATTTTTGCCCAGAAAATAATCCGCCAGTTTTTTGTAAAAGAGCAAATATCCTGGATTACGTCTGATATATTCCTGCCACAGTGGAACTGAATCTTCCTGATAGTTTAATTTTTCAAAAAAACCTGCAGCATCAAAAATGATACGTTCATCTATTTGACTAATGGGACCGGATCCAAGAATTTTTTTGTAATATGACCTTGCCTTCTCGTTTTTCCCCAACTGTTCGGCGTCAGCAGCAATTTCATAAAGAAGCTGTCTATTGTTTGATTGCCGCGACTGAAGCTGCTCTAAAAGCGGAAGGGCAACTCCAATGTTTCCCGCACCTTTCAGGCTTTCTATCATGCCTTTAAGGGCAACAGTGGAATGGATTCCTCCAGGGTCTACTTCGTAAACCTTCCCATACTGTTTAAAGGCTGCAGAGTAGTCTTCCATGCGAAGAGATATCATGCCGGCGGTCAGAAGATAATCCAGCCGGGTGGGGTCTTTTTCCAGAAGGGGTAAAATAACAACAGCAGCGGAAGAAAAATCCCCGGTTTTGATCAGGACCTTGCAATACTCCCAGTTAGCGGCTTCAATATTCGGTTTGAGGGCTAAAAGTTGCCGATATAATTGTGCGGCATCAGGAATTTTTTTTCCCTGAACTTTTTTTCTTGCCTCATCCCATAAAATTTTCCATCCAGGAGGTGCTGGCTGGTCGGCTATAACAGTAATCACCCGCTCAGGTGTGATCTCCTCAGCTTCAGTCAGTGCTGGAGTGAAAAAGCTGGGGACACACAGAAAGAGGAGCAACCACAGACTAAGTATGAAAGAAGTCCGTTTCTGAAGTTCCATGATAATTAAATGAGAATATTTCAATATGCAGGCTTCCTTGCAGAAGAGGATTTTCATTCAAAATCAAAGCATAATAAAAATTTTACCACAGGCATATACGTGATATTCCGAGGATAAAATTTTTATCATAACGCAGAGATTGGGTGAAAAGGCAATTTTGCAAGGTAGCCCACAATATTGGATATATATATCGCCGAGGAGTATTGACAACATAACTGATGGCTTTTGATACTGCTATGGAGATTATGTATCAGGGGGAAATTTTTCCAGGGAACAGCCGGCAACACACTGATATTTACTTCACCTTGTGCTGCTTCAATCATAAAACTGCATTATCTTCTCGACAATATAAGTCATCATTTCAAGGGAAAGCTCAGGGTATATCGGTAATGCAAGTGTTTTTTCTGCAGCTTTTTCCGCCTCAGGACAGGAAATTTTTTCTGAGCGGGAACCAAGACATGCCTGTTTATGCAACGGTACCGGATAGTAAACTTCACAGCCAATATCACAGGTATTGAGCCAGCTTCGAAGTTCATCACGCTTTTTAACCCTTATAACGTACTGATTATAAATATGTAAATTAATTCCTGCAGATTCTTTTTCCTTATCGGCAGTATATACTGCTACGGGCAGTTCAACATCACCCCTTTCAATAAGCTTAGTCTGGTGGAAAAGTGCAGCATAGTCTGCAGCATTTTTTCCTCTTTCATGATGCCAGCTATCCAGGTAAGGAAGTTTGACCCGGAGCACTGCTGCCTGCACAGGATCCAGCCTGAAGTTGCCTCCAACCATTTTGTGGAAATATTTTGGATGAGCACCATGATTTCGCAAAAGCTCCAATTTTCGGGCAATCTCCTTGTCCTGAGTAACCACCATTCCACCATCACCGATTCCACCGAGGTTTTTGCTGGGGAAAAAAGAAAAACAACCACATTGCCCCATCGTTCCGGCACACCGGTAGCTGCTCTCTTCTCCACCGCCCATGGGATAATGAGCACCAATAGCCTGAGCGGCGTCCTCTATAACAGCTATTCCATATTGATCAGCAAGCTGTATAATTTTATACATTTCAGCACATTGCCCATACAGATGCACTGGAATTATAGCCCGGATTTTCCTC
>JAFDME010000235.1 GCA_019306075.1 Deltaproteobacteria bacterium
GATCACATGTGGTGGTACCCGCAACGCTGCCAGCCGATTTTCCGCAGCTCTGATCAGACGCGGCGTTTTCCGGTCAAGGGCAATCACCAGCTCTTCCTGGGCATTGACCAGTTGCGGCGAATACATGGCATAGAGCGGCTGTCCCCTTTTCACAGGGTCTCCCGAGGCTTTCACATAAAGCCGTTCTATCCAGCCCTTTACCCTTGGATGGATATGGACCAGCCGATCCTCATCATATTGTACATACCCCACGGTTTGAATCCTGGAATGTAACGGTCTGCGTTCGGCAAGGGCTGTCCTGACACCTAGATTGTTAACCACATCAGGAGAGATCTTAATGGTCCCGGGTCCTGTATCTGATCCGCTGCCACCATCTTCATATACGGGGATAAGATCCATACCCATTGGCGATTTTCCCGGTTTATCCCGTTTATAGGCAGGATTTATCGGGGCGACGCAGTTAAGCGGTTTTTTTTCACCGCCGGTTGTATCACCTTTTTGTGAAACACCAGCTAAGTCAATCAGCTTCTGGTAACCGCCCAGAGTAATCAACGAACCGATCACTGCACCGACAAGGAGCAACACCAGCACGCTTATAAATTTCTTCATCATTATTCTCCTGTCACTGCACTCTCTTTAATTATGTCATCCGCATCTTTCATAAAAAAATAATTCAACTGCACAATGGTTTTCTCTCTGGCCACATCGATAGCGTAGCTGTCAATCAGCGCATTCAGTTCGGCAATTCTGGCACGAACCGCCTCGGCAAAATCGCCATCGTCATTCATATAGGCCGTCAGAGAAGCCTCGGCCTGCTCCCGCATTTGCGGCAACAGCTCATCGTTATAAAGCTTATACCGCTCATTCAACCTGCTTAACTGGGTTCTGCTCTTTTCAAAATCAGCTATCATCTTCCGGATTAACAGCCATTTTTCCGTTTTTATTGCCGCAGCCTGAGATTGTGCTGATTCAACCTGTTTGTCCTGGCGATTGCCGGTAAAAAGGGGCAGATCAATGCCGATGCCGACAGAGAGAAAATCGGACCGGTCGTTGCCCTGGGGATCATCGTCACGATAACCGTAACTTGCGTTGATACCCCACTCAGGCTTATATTTCTGCCGGGCAAGTTCGATGGCGGTTTTACTGGCCTCAATTTTCTGATCAAGAGCGGCCACAACAGGGTGTTGAGAAAAAAATTCGTACAGGACCTGAGGATCTGCTTCACGACCTGCGCTATAAAGTGAGGGGTTGAGCATCATAATATCCGGCAGTTTCCTGTCCACAACAAGACTGGCCCAGGCTACCGGTGCCCCGGTTTTTGACTGGTCGGAATACTCTTCAATGAAATAATCACTCAGCCACTCTGAAAGCTTTTCAACAAACGTTTCCTGTTTCTGCCTCAGGACAGTCAGTCGATCATCGAGCCTGGTCAGCTCCAACTGAGCGCGTATAATATCCTGTTGCCTGATTCTCCCCATAGCTGATGAATAACCGGCTTCAGCCACATCTGCCAGTTGCTCAAAAAGAGGACGGTCTTTCTCAATAAGAGCGATACTTTCCTGTGCCAGATAGGTATCCAGCCAGAGCCGACTCACTCCAACCACAACTTTTGCCTTCCGGTCCTGGCGCTGAAAAGGAAACTGGCTGCCAATCAGTTCAAGTTGTTTTCGCCGTATCTGAAGACTGTCTCCCCGGGGGAACATCTGTGAGACCCCGACCTTCAGCTGGGTCATACCCTCCTGATTGAAATCAAAAGAGTCAGTGGCCAGATTAACGAGGCCCAGTGTCATTTTAGGATCAGGATAGGTTCCCGCAGCCACGCTCAACGATTCGACCGCATCCTGAGAATGACGATTACCAGCCAGCCAGGGGTCGTTGAGCTGCGCCTGCCGGACCGCTGTTTCCAGCCGGAGAACACTTTCTCCGGCATCAGCTGCAAGAGGATTAATTAAAAAAAGAGTGACCGCCATAATGGTTGGAACCAACAGGAGTCGTATACCAAACCCGGGTTTTTTTGTTTTATCGATACAATTTATCACTGTCTTCTCCTCTGCTGGGTTTGTCTTCTTTTACCTGTCCAGGAAATATCTTTGAAGTTAGATTGCATTTATTGCGCCACATAGTAATATTTATCAAAAAAATTACTTATCATATTCAATTCATATGGTTACAGGAATACCAGCTAATACTGGGCACAACATTCCCAACCGGGAGTGCCCAATTACTGGACATAGAAAGTGTCCAGTAACTGGATGCTGCTGTAAAAAAATCAGACAGGAAATTCTGCCGGAAAAAGAAGGCAAAAATTCTTTTCTCTGTGCTCTCTGCGAAATGCGGCTTTAGGGTGGCGGATCAGACTGGTTTTAACTTGATAACGGCAAGTGTGATATCATCCTCCTGGGATTTCTCTCCCTTGAAGAGGGCAATTTCCTGAATAATTGACTGCAGAATGCGGTCAGGATCATAATCAGATGTATCAGCCAGTATCTGCCTGACACGATCTTTGCCAAACTGTTCTCCATCTATATTCTCAACTTCCCACACCCCGTCACTGCCGATAAGAATCAATTGTTCCTCATCCGGCAGCAAGAGCTCGTTGCTCTCAAAATTCCACTCCGGATCAACTCCAAGGGCAATACCCTTCCCTTTAAATTCTGAGAATATCTGACTCTTCGGAGAATAGACTATGGCCGGATCATGGCCTCCACGTACCCAGCTGACCGTGTTTTGTCTGCGATTAATCTCCAGATAGAACAGGGTGATAAAATTGCCCGTTCTGTTTGTATCCTTACATAAGAGTGTATTAACATCATCCATCACCTCATTCAGAGTACCGGGCTGGAATATGCGGCAGCGGAGGAGAGCCCGAACCGTTGTCATCAGGAGTGCCGCACCGATTCCATGACCAACTACATCGCCGACAACGACACCTACTTTTTGATCACTCTCGGGAAATCTGATAATATCAAAATAATCGCCGCCGGTTTCATCACAGTAACTGCTTATACCGTCGACAATAACTCCTTCGGTCGAGTATTCGGCATGGGGAAGAAGATTCTGCTGCACCTCTCTGGCCACGTTAATCGCCTCTTTAAGCAGCAATCGCTGCTTAAGTTGCCGGGTCATCTTATTAAAGCACCGGGTCAACTCACCTACTTCATCCCTGGTCGTTACAGGCAGAGGCGGACCGAAACTGCCTTCCGCCAGATCTTCTGCAGCGGCGGTAATTTCTTTTATCATTCCGGTTATTCGACCTGTCGCCCGGCGGATAAAATATAAGATCAGCAGAATACAACCAGCAATAGACAGAATGTAGATAAACTTAAAACGAATAATCGGCTGCAGAATTTTTTTACCCGGTGCCATAATCACCATCGTCCAGGGTGCTTCCACCAGACGATAAAAGCCACTCACCTCTTCAGGAGGGGATCCCCGACCAAATACCATGCCTGAATCGTTGAGTTTCATAGCCGCCAGGGTATCCCGCTCAAGAGTATCAGTGGTCCCGAATGCTGCATGGGGGGACGTGTGATGCTCCTTGTCTCCAGTGAAAGTCGTCGCAAGAACATTGCCGGAATCATCAATAAGGTATGCCTTGTTACTCTTCCACCAGGGTGCGGTAATAACCTTATCGATAAATTTTTCAAATGAAAGTATCACCTCAACCCGGCCCACGACAACACCGGCGGAGTCCCGCAGCTCACTCACCAGAGAGACGGTACGGTCATTTAATAGGCGATCGTATCTGGGCAGACTGATTTCAAACCGGTCCATTTTGTAGTGGCGCCCCATCCCCATTATCGAACCCATCCCTCTGCGGGGAGATGTATTGACCGGGTCAGGTTTTTTCGGCCATTCAATTTTGACGTTCACAACTCCGTGAAGAGACTCTGTTTTTTTTAGGATATAATTAAATATCTGGCTGTTTGCGCTGAGATCTCCGTCCCCCTGTAAAAGCTGGAGCAGATCCTTTGGCTTGCGCATGCGCATATCTATCTGATGGGCCGTTCGCTGCAGCTCTGCAATTGCCGTCTCACCCCACTGATTAAGAAGAATATTCCGCACGAAGACATACCCGCCCACCGACATCCCCGTCAAAAGCAGAAATGTCGGCACCAGGATAAATAACAGGGTGCGCTGCTGCAGGCTTCTTGGCTGAATAATTGTCTTTAAAATACTGGGCCTCCAATTTCTTCTGATATCCCCACCAACCCCAAAACAGTTCTCTCTCACCACAGAGGGCACAGAGAAAAAACCTTGTAGTGCCTTACTCCAGAATTTCTGTAATAAAAAACAGGTAAGCGAAGACTCCGAGGAAATTATTTTGTGTTCATACCGTAAAATCAACAGGTTGTTTAGGCTGAAGGCTATTAGGGGAAATTTCTTCTTTGTCTTAAGCTTTTACTAACAGCCTACAGCCTAATCAGCCTGGGTTGCGGGTATCCCGCGTTAGAACCTTACTTCAGAAAACCTGTCATAAAAAACAAGAAACTGAGTAATATGCTATGAAATCATATTGTTAAATATACCTCCATGGCACTTACTTACCGTTTACCGGTGTTTCTCTTCTCTGTGCACTCTGTGTCCTCTGTGGTTGACACAATTTCCCGTTTTTTGGGGAAGTTCCGAGGTAAGGCACTGAATACAGATTGTTTAAGCAAACATCGGGCCATTCTTGAAAAAGATCTGGAAAAATACAATGATTCTACGTTTTAACATTATGAAACAACAGATACAAAGTGTTAGAGGTTTCATTTATCTCTTTACTTCCCTGTACAAAAAAAAGTCAGTTTACAGGGTAACTGATACATTTACTGTCCAAAAATCATACAGCCATGAAGTTACTGTTACTTTGCAGGAACCACCTGATCTCTAACGAAATTTAGACATCCTGAACTGTTAAGTAGATATATTACTGTTGGCACATTATATGCAGTCAAAGAAAGAGCCGACT
>JAFDME010000236.1 GCA_019306075.1 Deltaproteobacteria bacterium
CACTCCTATTGTCTTATGCAACTTTTCCGGATTTGGAATGGAAGCAAAATTCTCCCCACAGGCTTCACAATGATACTGCGTGATGCCAAGCAATAATACGTTTAGCCCGCTTTCTGTGTATTCATATGGCTGATCCTTTATAACCTTCAAGGTATCGCCGCACACAATACAATTTTCCACGGTGGCCTCCTTTTGTAACACCTTGTGGTGTTACGCCTCCATTTTTGATATTATCTGTTTTATATAATTGTAATAGTTTCCCGCCGACGTTTTCAGCTTGAGAGTAAGGTTATAATTACTATCTCATTGATTTTGGCAATGGCTACAACAACTGTCCCTTTGTCACCATCTAAATCATCTCCATGAATGGTGTATTTCCAGTTTAAAACAGCCCGATTGAATTCTGTATTAATCAATGTCCCTTCATAAATTATATGTCTGATATCTCGATAGTTATATTCACGCTCGGACATTCGATCCTTCGCATGCTTTGAGATAATAAATTCTCCGCCGTGGTCAAGGTGATCAGAGATTAAAGCTTTAACCTCATCTTCTGTGAGTTCAACTGTTGGGTTAAATGGCATGGCCATGATATTACAAAAATTGATCTGATGTCAACTTATTTTAATCATTCATGAACATAGCGCCATTTTTATTCCTTGCCGGATCTGTTCATATTTCTGTTCATAATTAACTTAAAACAAAAAAGGGTTTAAAGCATTTCCGCCATAAACCCTTGAATAGACTGGTCGGGATGAGAGGATTTGAACCTCCGGCCCCTTGTCCCCCAGACAAGTGCGCTAACCAGGCTGCGCTACATCCCGAAATGTGTGGTTCTATTTACTACGCGTTTTTAGTGTTGTCAACAGTGGTGGCGTTGTAAATAGTCTAACGCAGACAAGCTGCAAGTAAGTACCTTGGAGGTATCTACCTAGTTTTGTGGTTAAATACCCTTCTTCATTTTCTTGTTTTTCTTTACAGCTTTTACGGAGTAAGGTACTAATCTCCTTCGTTGCAGGTTTTTCTCAGATATCGAACTTTTACACTTGGCCATCTGAAGTTTTTAATGACCTTTTTATGAGTTCATCACCAGTACCGGTCTATTTAGCGCCTACCTGTATTATTAACTAGAATTTTCTGCAGCTCCTGCAGCTGTTCCTTGATTAAACTCATCCTTTTTGCATACTGACGAGCTGAGATCTGCTTCTTGTTCTGCTTCTCAGGAAGGATTTTCCCGCCCTTCTTCAGTGCTTTGCGCGCTCCTGCAATAGTATAACCCTGTTCATGCAGCAGGGTTTTGATCTGCAGGATAAGTTCAACATCCTTTCTTCGATAAAGGCGCTGTTTGGAGTTGGCTCTTTTCGGCCGGATATCGGAGAATTCGGTTTCCCAGTAGCGAAGTACATGGGTGGGGAGGTCGGCAAGTTTTGCGACTTCGCCAATTTTAAAATAGAGCTTATCCGGAATATTATTTTTCATAATCACCAGGATACCTCATATTCGCCGGGAAAACCCTGAGAGTTTACCTGTTCACCAGTTCTCTCAGTTTTTTACTCGGACGAAAGCTGACCGTCTGTCTCTTCTTTATGGTAATGGTTTCGCCGGTCCTCGGGTTTCTTCCCTTACGGGGAGCTTTATCCCGGACGGTAAAAGTGCCAAAATGAACCAGCTTTATAGATTCACCTCTGAGAAGTGACTGTTTCATGGCATCAAGAAAACTGTCCACTATAAGGGCACAGCTGCTTTGGGGGTAGCCAAGCTGATTGGATAGCGCTTCAGCTAATTCTCTTCTGGTCAGGTTACTTTTCTTTGTGTCGTCGTATCTGTCATTCATTGCGGAAACTTCCCTGGAATTTATCGGTGAGCAAACGTACTATTTTCGAATGGGACTTCTCCACATTTTTTTCCGTAAGCGTTTTTGTCGGTGATCTGTAGGTTATGGAAAGGGCAACGCTTTTGTGTCCTGATGGAATTTTTTCACCCTGGAATATGTCAAATATTTCAGCGCTTTCAACAAGCTTATCTTTGACTGACCTGACCTGCTCAAGGAGTTCCCCGGAAGACACAGTCTCCGGAACTATAAGCGCAACATCTCTTTTTACTGAAGGGTAGACAGGCAAAGATGTAAATTTTCGAGGGACCTGTTTCACCTCACAGAGGACATCATAATCAAGATCAAAGTAATAAACATCATGTTTAATGTTGAAATTTTTCAGGACACCATTTTTGATTTTTCCAATTGTGCCAACTATCAGTTCGTTGCGGCAGACATCGAGTGAATATTCAATCTCGCTGAAGGGCTCATGTTTTCCTTCCTCGGATCGCCGGAACCTGATACCAGTTTTCTGGTCATTACCGGTAAGCGACATGTTTTTGAGGATGAATTCTACGCCACCTTTGGCATCAAGAATGTCAACCTGTTCCTGCTGGTAATGGAGAGGTGAGCTTTCACCATACCGGTTACCTGAAAGGACTGCACTGAGACGAAATTTTTCTACAGGTTGAGTGTTCTTACCTGTAGATGTGAAAACTTTTCCAATCTCAAACAATTTAACGGCGCTTTTCTGGAAACTAATGTTTCTTTTTATATTCTCCAGCAGTGAGGGCAGGAGCATGGTTCGCATGATTGACTGTTCTTCACTGAGAGGGTTAAGAAGCGCAACAGCCTGACGCCTTGGGTCAGCATCTGAGAGAAAAAACATGTCTGCATGATCTGTAGAACCAAAACTGTAGTTTATTGCCTCTGAATAGCCAATGGAGGTGAGGTCTAAGGTGATCTTTTTTCGTTTAAGCCGGTTTTTATCCTGTTCAGGATAACTGAGACTGACATGGGGCAGGGTGACCGGGATATTATCATAACCGTACAACCTTGCAATCTCTTCTACCAGGTCAGCTTCTCTCTCTATGTCCACTCTGAAGGAGGGAGGGGTTACCAGCAGTGTATCCTGATCTTTTTCTTCACATTTGATGGAGATAGATTCGAGCATCTCTATCATTGCACTCCCATCGAGGTCGATGCCAAGGTGGGCGTTGGTACGGGAAATACGAAGCGTGAGCGGATCGGTCTGTTTCTGCCCGCCATAAACGTCTATACCGTCTTCTGTTGTTTTGCCTCCGGCTATTTCACATATAAGATCAACCGCCCGATTGAGGGCATTGATCGTCCCGTCAGGGTCGACTCCTCTTTCAAAGCGGTATGAAGCGTCTGTAGCCAGGTTGAGTTTTCTTGCGGTTTTTCTGATAGAGACTGCGTTGAAGCAGGCACTTTCCAGGAGGATATTCGTGGTGGAGTCGGTTACTTCAGAGTTCATACCTCCCATAACACCTGCTACTGCAACTGGTTTTTCACCATCACAGATAAGCAGCGTTTCCCTGTCAATTGGCCTGTCACTGTTATCAAGGGTGGTGAAGGTGGTTTCATTTTCGCGTGGAGTACGAACAACGATTTTTCTGTCTGCCAGTGTGTCAAAATCAAATGCATGCAGTGGTTGGCCATATTCCATCATGACAAAATTAGTGATATCAACAATATTGTTGATTGGACGCAGACCGACGGAAATGAGCCTTTTTCTCAGCCACCAGGGCGATGGAGCGATTTTAATGTTTTTAATCAGTCTGGCGGTATATCGGGGGCAGAGTTCATCTGATTCGACAGTAACTGAGAATTCATTGTTGCTGTTCTCAATTGCTGCACCGGTAACCGGTACGGCAAGCTCTTTACCAGTTATTCCAGCGATTTCACGAGCAATGCCGATAACAGATGCACAGTCAGGACGATTAGGTGTGAGATCAACTTCAATAAAAGTATCATCAAGTCCAAGAGCGGTGATAAAAGACTGTCCCACACCTGTACCTTCGGGCAGTTCCATGATGCCGTCATGCTCTTCGCTCAGTCCCAGTTCACTTTCGGAACAGATCATGCCGAACGATTCAAGACCTCTTACCTTTGATTTTTTTATCTTGAAATTTCCTGGGAGGGTAGTGCCTGTGGTGGCTATAACCACAGCCAGTCCTTTCCTGACATTGGGTGCGCCACAGACAATCTGCAGGGTTTCTTCTCCGATAGAGACCTGACAGAGGCTGAGTTTGTCGGCATTGGGATGTTTTTCGCAGGAGAGTACAAGGCCTGTTTTCAGGGCAGAGAGTTCCTGGTAGAGAGGTGTGACGGAATCAACCTCAAGGCCGAGCATGGTGAGTTTTTCTGCAAGCTGATCCGGAGAGAGATCTGCTGTATCTACATAATTTTGCAGCCAGTTAAGAGTAAACTTCATAATTCAGGTTTTATAATACACTAATCCGAATAAATCGGAATTTTAAAATGCTTGGATAAGTACCATGGCGCTTTGCATAGGCACATAATTTCAAAATATACTCCTCAATTTCTCGGAGTCATCGCTTACCTGTTTTTTGTTGCAGTAGCTGGGGTGTAATGTGCTAAAATTGCGAGAGAAAACGCTGATCGTTTTCGTAAAATAGCCGGATATCGTCGATGCCGTATTTGAGCATTGCAATACGTTCAATACCAAGCCCAAAGGCGAAACCGCTGTAAATTTCAGGATCATAGCCGACCATCTTAAACACTTCGGGGTCAATCATCCCGGATCCGAGTATTTCGAGCCAGCCGGTCTTTTTGCATACCCGGCAACCCGCACCTTCACACATGACACAGGCAATATCCACCTCAGCACTTGGTTCAGTGAACGGAAAAAAGCTGGGCCGAAAACGAAGAGCTATATCTTTTTCAAAAATCTGGCGCATGAATATGGTTAATATTCCCTTCAGGTCAGCAAAAGAGACGTCCCTGTCAACAAGAAAGCCCTCCACCTGGTGAAACATGGGAGTATGGGTAATGTCGGAATCACATCTGTATACTTTACCAGGGGCAATCAGGCGCAGGGGGGGTTGCTGTACCTCCATTACCCG
>JAFDME010000237.1 GCA_019306075.1 Deltaproteobacteria bacterium
CCGTGCAGTTTATCCGGCCGCATCAGGTTATCTTCCATATGCTTGAGTTCGTCTATTCCGGAGATGACCACCGTGGGGTCTGGAGTCAGTTTTTCCATGGGCAGTTTGTCTTCATACTGCATCTGCCTGAGAATAAATTTCATACAGTTGAGCCTGGCCATTTTTTTGTTGTCTGAGCGTATGATGGTCCACGGCGCGATGGTCCGATTTGTCTCAGAGAGCATCTGGAATTTTCTGATGGAGTAGTCATTCCAGTATTTTTGTGCGAGGTTGTCTACCGGTGAAATTTTATACTGTTTGAGGGGGTCCTGTTTTCTTGAATCGAAGCGTTCTTTCTGCACCTCTTTGGAGACGGAAAAATAGAATTTAAAGAGTTTGATGCCATCCTTGACCAGCATCTCTTCAAAGAAGGGGACATCTTTTAAAAAACGTTTGTTTTGCTCATCAGTACAGAACCCCATTACCGGTTCAACCATAGCCCTGTTATACCAGCTGCGGTCAAAGATGACCATCTCGCCGGCTGATGGCAAATGAGTGGCATATCGTTGAAAATACCATTGAGAGATTTCCGTTTCATTGGGTTGTGTCAGGGCGACGACCCGGGTGTGGCGCGGGTTGAGGTGGGCAATGATTCGTTTAATGGTGCCACCCTTGCCTGCGGCATCCCGTCCTTCAAAAATTGCCAGGATTCTTTCACCTCTTTGTTTGACTGAACTTTGTAATTTCATCAGCTCAATCTGGAGTTGTTTAAGCTCGAGTTCATAGGCGAGGTGTTTGTTTTTGATCCAGATTGCAGTTTTGTTTTCACCTTTTTTGGTGTTTATGTTTTTTGAGGCAGTCTCCTCCAGGAGTCGTATCCTGGATGGTGATTTGTCCTGTTTACTTTTCTTTTTCTCTGATTTGTTTGCCATAGTTGAGCTTCCTCTGCATTTTGGGTAAGGTTACCTGAGAGCTTCACCGTATTTCTTTTTCTCTTTTGTCATGTTCCTGTACTCAACGTCTCCCTGAATAACTATCTTCGGATTCACCTTGAAATTAAGTGATCTTGACCTCCCTCTGTATTTAACGGAGTTGAGTATGAGTTTCATTGTTTCACGTCTGGCGAGATGTTTGTTGTCGGAGCGAATTACAAACCATGGGGAGAAATTTTTGTGCGTTTTTTGCAGGAGAATGCGTTTTTTTTCTGTAAATTCCTCCCAGAGTTCCTGAGCCTGGAGATCAACCTCGCTGAGTTTCCATTGGCGCAATGGATCATTTTTCCGTCTTTCAAAACGGCGTTCCTGCTCCTCTTTTGACACTGAAAAGTAGAGTTTCAGCAGGATGGTTTTGCCTCCATCGAGTATGAAATTTTCCTCGTATGTGGTAACTTTTTTCAAGAAGCGCTTGTACTGTTCCTTGGTACAGAATCCCATGACCGGCTCAACCATCGCTCTATTGTACCAGCTTCTGTCAAACAGGACTATTTCCCCTCCGTGGGGGAACTGCTCGATATACCGTTTAATGTGCAGTTCAGTCTTCTGGAATTCATTAGGCTTTCCAAGGGCCGTTACCCTGTACCTTTTTTCGTTCATATACCGGGTGACTCTTCTGATTGTCCCGCCTTTGCCGGAGGCATCCCGACCGTCAAAAAGGATGATCATTTTTTTTCCGGTGCGCTCCAGATGCTCCTGCATTTTTATCAGTTCCGCCTGGTAGGGCTTGAGCTCTTCCGAGTAGTAATATTTCAGCAGGGCAGCCTCAACGATCTTTTCCTTGTGTTTCTCATTTAAAAGATGCCCGATGACCCGGCTCCTGCCGGTGGGACTCCGGGGTTTTTTGCCTTTTTCCAGAGTCTTTACAACATCCCTTATGATCGCAGTTGTTCCTTTGCTCGGGTCGAATAATTCTTTTTCCGATTGGGTTTTCTTTTTTGCCTTCATAGGTGAATTGTTCTTCCTGGAAGAGGTTGACGGGATGAAAATCAGGAATAGTTCCTTACACTGTACACGTGTAACAAAAAAATGGAGGAAAGGCAAAATACATTACTCAGTTTCCTGCTTTTTATTACAATTTTCGAGAGTAAGGTATTAAAGAAGAGGGGATACAAGCAGAGAGAGGTTTTCTTTAAATTTTTTTATGACACCTCTTTGGGAAAATTGTGCAATATCGAGCTGTTTTGATTGTTTGAGGTATCCAAGCTGGATTTCAAGAAGTTCTCTGGTGAAATCCCGGCAGTAGATGAAGAGTGTTGCTTCAAAGTTGAGCCAGAAACTTCTCATATCAAGGTTGACTGATCCCAGAAGGGAGAAATCCCGGTCTACCGTAACAGTTTTTGAGTGCAGAAGGCCTCCCCTGAACAGAAAAAGTTTCACACCCGATGCGGCCAGATCCTCGTATCGTCCACGACTGGCGTATTTGACAAGAATGGAATCATTTTTTTCGGGAATAATGATTATTACCTCTACCCCTCTCTGGGCAGCAGCTTTCAGGGCTGCAAGCAGTGGTTCGTCGGGGATGAAGTACGGTGTTGTCATGATAAGTTCATTTCTTGCTGCGTAAATAGTTGTCAGGAGGAGGCTGTGGATTGCTTCCGGGACAAACTCCGGTCCGGACGGCACGATCTGAACAGCCGAGTTGCCTCTGGCGGGGCGTGGGTGAATATCACCAATTTCTCTGATGCTCTTGATGTCATCTTGCAGGAATGTGGTGCGAAAGCGGTCGATATCTGTTTCCAGGAACCAGTCGCTGACAAAGGTGCCGGCGAGGATTTCCACGACAGGACCTTCAACTTTCACCATAATGTCTATCCAGTTACCTACCCCTGCGTCTTTTTTGAACACTTCCGGGTCAACCATGTTCTGGCTGCCGGTATAGGCAATTTCACCATCAATCACCACAATTTTTCGATGATTACGTATGTCAATTCTTGAAAAAAAGAGTCTGACAATACCTGCAGGAAGCGATTCCTCTATCCTGATGCCTCCATTTTTCATGGCAGTGGCAGTCTTGCTCTTAAGAAATTTTCTGCTGCCAATGGAGTCCAGAAGGATTCGGCATATGACCCCCCGGGATGCTGCCTGGATCAATGCTTCGGCTATTTTATCAACCCTGCCCCCTTCTTCCCAGATGTAGAACTGGAGATGACAGGTCGATTGAGATGTGCGGATATCCTCCAGAATTGATGAGAGGATATCCTCCGGCTGGTCGATAAGATGGAGCATATTGCCGCTCATTGCGGGGATACCGACCAGTGTTTCCGCCTGCCTGTGGAGGGGCTCACATTCAGAGTTGAGTCCCTGCCATGAGATTGGGGCTCTGTCTCTCAGGGTTTTCAGCCATTGCTGGTAGTAACTGCTGGCCATCAGGGATTTCTTGATACGTTTTTCGGAGATACGGTTTTCGCCAAAAAACAGGTATAAAAAACCACCTATAAAAGGAATGAGCAGGATGACTACCAGCCAGGCCAGCGAAACCCCGTAAGGTCGTTTACGCATGACCACCCGCAGAGAGAGGCAGATACGTATGAAAAAATCGGCCAGCAGGATAACAGCGGAGAAAAAAGAGTAACTCCAGTGAGGGTCAATAGCATCCATAAATTAAGAAATGTTGTTTTATCTCTGGGGAAAGGAATCTGCAAAGCTTCGATTTAATAGTAGCGTAATCAACCGGATAAGTGGTAAATACAACTTATAAATCAGAGGTAGAGAGTGAGGTGAGAAAGCCCGGTATTATAAAAAGCAGAGTGCGATGACCGGCGGCACATTACCTGAACATATTATAAACGGAAACTGAATGAACATCAAAGGCTTTTCATTTTCAGCAGTTGAAGCATCGATTAAATATACAGACAGACTTGACCTGGGACTGATCTACAGTGATGAACCCTGTGTTACGGCAGGTGTCTTCACCACAAATCAGGTGAAGGCGGCACCTGTATTGATCGATATCGAAAGATTAAAAGAGGGCAGGGCTCAGGCTATTCTGGTGAACAGCGGTTGCGCCAATGCGTGTACCGGCCCGGGGGGGAGGGAGGATTGTCTGGCCAGCAGCAGGCTGGTATCGGATGCTCTTGGCATCTCTGATGAGATGGTTCAGCTTTCATCGACGGGTGTAATCGGCGAACCGCTCAATATTCCGGCATTTGAGAACAGTATGGCCAGCCTCGTAGATGGGTTGTCTGCAGACAGCTTTGACGATGTTGCCCGGGCGATAATGACCACGGATACGGTACCTAAGACGGCTTTCAGCAGTGTGATGCTGGGTGGAAAAGAGGTTACGTTAATGGGTATGGCAAAGGGTGCGGGTATGATTATGCCAAATATGGCAACAATGCTCGCCTTTGTCCTGACAGATGCTCAGATAAGTTTTCCGGAACTCCATAAATCCCTGCTGTTCGGAGTGGAGAGAACGTTTAATCGAATAACTATTGATGGGGATACCAGTACCAATGACATGGTGCTGGTAATGGCCAATGGCGCAGCCGACAACTCCTGGATTGACGGTGATTCTCTTGAAGATCAGATAGCTTTTCAGGATGCGCTTGAAAATGTTCTCAAAGATCTTGCCCTGCAGGTTGTCACGGATGGTGAAGGTGCAACAAAAACTATTACCATACGTGTATGCGGGGCTAAAGAAGATGAGGATGCCGAACAGATCGCCAGGACAATCGCTACTTCCAGTCTGGTCAAGACAGCGTTTTTCGGTGAGGATGCCAACTGGGGTCGGATTATGGCTGCAATGGGTCGTTCCGGGGTCCGGTTTTATCCAGATCGTGTCGATATTGCCTTTGGTGATGTCCTGATTTTCAAAGATGGTCTGTTTCTTGGAAAAGAGGCGGAGAAGGCGGCAACAGAGATTCTCAGGAAAAAACAGTTCAGCATAAGTATAGATCTTAAAGAAGGGGCTGGCT
>JAFDME010000238.1 GCA_019306075.1 Deltaproteobacteria bacterium
AAGCAGAAGTTTTTTACTGCCCTGGTGTGCTCACTGAGGTAATCAAATATCTGCACGATCATCCTGTCACCGCCTTTACAAATTGCAACATGAAGTTAGGGAAAATACCAAGTAATACCGAAACTGTAGCAGCTATAATAATTGGTATCAGCATGGATAATGGAGCTTCTTTAATACCGGTAAAAGGCTCAGATGCAGGTCTTTTACCAAAGAAGGCTCTATAGGTAATCGGAAGGAAATAGGCCGCATTAAGCATGGTACTTGCAATCAAAATAAGAAGGATACCAAGCTGATGGGCTTCAACGGAGCCGATAAGCAGGTTCCACTTGGTGATAAACCCGGCCACGGGAGGAGCACCTATCATTGAGAGTGAGGCTATGGCAAAGGCGCCAAAGGTATAGGGCATGGTCCTGCCCAGTCCATCCAGTTCGGAAATATTCTTTTTATGGGCGGCAACATAGATGGCGCCGGCACAGAAAAACAGAGTAATTTTGGAAAAGCCGTGGTTGACAATATGAATCAGACCGCCCTGGATCCCGGTATCAGTGAGCAGAGCAACACCCATGATTATGTAGGAGAGCTGGCTCACGGTTGAATAGGCCAGCCGTGCCTTAAGATTATCTTTGGAGAGGGCAATAATGGATGCCGCAAGCACCGTGATACCGACAAAATACGCTGTAGGTATACCCAGGTTCAGTGCATGCATCGTTTCGGTACCGAAAACATAGAGCATAACTCTGGTGGTACAGAAAACACCAACCTTAACTACTGCAACTGCGTGGAGAAGGGCTGAGACCGGGGTGGGTGCAACCATGGCCCCTGGCAGCCAGTGATGAAACGGCATCACACCATTTTTCGCAAAACCGAATATACAAAAGATGTAGAGCATGATCACCAGTGTCTTGTTTATATCCGGAGGGAAAATACCTGTTGAGATATTTGGTGCAAAATCAAGAGTTCCGGTCAGCACATAGATCAGGATCATGGCCGGAAGCAGAAAGGCTTTTGCGGTAGTTGTCAAATAGATGATGTACTTCCTTGCGCCATTATATCCCTCCTTGTCCTGATGGTGGGCAACCAGAGGATAAGTGCAGATGGATACGATCTCGTAGAAGAGGTACATGGTGAAAAGATTGTCCGAAAAGGCCACCCCGATAGCGCCGAAGATGGCGAGGGCAAAACAGGCATTGAACCTGGTCTGTGCATGTTCCCTGAGGGTGCGCATATACCCCATGGAATAAAAGACGGCGATGGTCCAGAGAGAGGAGGCGACGATGGCAAAGATCATTGACATGGCATCGGCACGAAGAGCAATTGTCACTCCGGGGAGAATAGTGAACATGTGAAAAAAGAGTGTGTTGCCCTTTAAAACTGCAGGAATCATAGATGCAACAATAAGAAGTAGAAGGATTGAGGAAACTGATGAAATTCCTTCTCTGATATTTTCATTATCACCCTTGAACATAACCCCGAGAGTTGCAATGAGGGGGATAAGCAGGGCAATGAGTAGTTTGTAGTCCATTCCGGATGGTTCCATAGCTAACCTTTTAGTTGTACGGTGTCTTCAGGGTCAATAGATTTGTAATGATAGTAGACAGCGATGACAATGCTCAGTCCGATAGCTGCTTCTGCTGCTGCGATTGCCATAATAAACAAGGCAAAAATCTGGCCAACAACAGGGTCAGGTGCATTGAACCGATTAAAAGCCATGAAATTCACAGAAGCTCCGGCTAAAAGCAATTCAGCGGCAATCAGCATGCCGATAAATGTTTTGCGGGTAACAATACCGTATACCCCCATACCAAACAGGATCGCACCGAGGATAAGAAAGGTGCTGAGATTGTTGTACAATGTGAGAACTGACATCAGTTTTCCCTCCTGACACGGGCGATAACCAAAGCTCCAAGGATTGCAATGAGGAGAACAATAGAAATGAGTTCAAAAACCATTGAATAGTTAGTTAACAGCTGGATACCGATTTTTTTAACAGAGCCATCATTGATTTTATCCATGACCGGCCACTGAGTTTTTATGGCAAGAACGGAAAAACCTCCGGCAAGAAGAGCAGCAGTACAAAATCCCAAAGGTCCGGCGAGGATGCTTGATTGGCTCATCTTTTCCTGATCTGCCGGAGCGGCAAGCATGATTGCAAATGAGATGGTTACTGCAACTGCACCAACGTAGATAAGAACCTGCATCATGGCAACGAAGGGTGAGTTGAGAAAGTAATACAAACCGGCAACCCCGACAAAACAGACAATGAGGCCGGCAACTGCACGGACAAGCCTTTGGGAATTACAGGCGATGTAACCTCCAATAACTGTGACGGCTATCATGACCAGGAAGATAATCCCGACTAAACCGTCGACACTGAAAAGAGCAGGGCCGGCTGTTAATGGTGTGGAAGAGATCATGCGTTTCTATCCTTAAGGCGTTGAAGGAGATCGAAGATAAAATCTTCTTTGCGGGTGGATGCCAGGTTGTATTCCTTGGAAAAATTCAGCGCATTGAAATTACAGGATTCAACACAGGAACCACAGAGTGAGCATCTGGTGAAATCAAGGATATACTTGGTTAAAACTTTCTTTTTCTCACCTTCAGGTTTTTCTCCGGCGAGAGTAATGCACGCTGAAGGGCAGGCTCTCTGGCAAAGTCCGCAGACCACGCAGTTAGGTTTGCCCTCCTCGTTTTCAACAAGTTCCACATGTCCCCGATATTTCTCGGTCATGGTGAGAGTTTCATAAGGATACTGCACGGTGACAGTGGGTTTGAAAAATTCCTTGTAGGTAACCCCCATACCGATAAAAAGGCTTATGAGCCCACTGTATATGTCTTTAAAGTAGGTTACCATTTTAAAATACCTTTATTAATCCTGCAGTAAACAGGAGATTGGCAAGAGAAAGAGGAATAAGGATCTTCCAGGAAAGATTGAGAAGACCATAGATGGTTGTGCGGGGAAAGGTCCACCTGATCCATATAAACGTTGCGATGAGCAGGTAGAGTTTTAAAAGGAACCACCATACTCCGGGGAAAAGTCCAAAAGGACAACTCCACCCGCCCAGAAAGAGTATTGTTGTCATACAGGAACCGATGACAATATTAGCATATTCACCCATGAAAAAGAGACCAAATCCCATACTGCCGTATTCTGTATGAAATCCGGCAACAAGCTCACTTTCAGCCTCGCCGAGATCAAATGGAGCCCGGTTGGTTTCTGCAAGGGTGCAGGTGAAAAAGATAAGAAAGGAAACCGGCATCAGGATATTATGGGAGTTGCCCAGAAGCGGAAAAATATTCCAGTGGAGAATAGATGCAGACTGCTGATTCACAATCTCCATAAGATCCATTGAACCGGCAATCATCACCACTGTAATAGTGGTGATCAGCATTGGTATCTCATAGGCTACTGCCTGGGATACCGCGCGAACCGCAGACATCATGGAATATTTATTACGTGAACTCCATCCGGCAAAGATCAGTGACATGCTGCCGGTTGAGGCAAAGGCAAAAATCATCAGGATACCAACATTGATGTTATGAGCAACAATTGCGTCACTGAATGGAATGGTGACAAAACTCATAATCGCAGGATACATGGCAAGCACAGGAGCCCCGATAAAAAGAATTCTGTCGGCGCCGAAGGGAATCAAAAGTTGCTTGGCCATTAACTTGATGCCATCAAGCGGCGGCTGCAGCAGTCCGAATGGACCATTGATATTGGGTCCGGGGCGGCGCTGGATGCGTGCTGCTCCTCTTCTTTCCGCCCAGACGAGGTAGGCGGCGTTACCGGCAGCAAAGGCGATAGCCACCACTACAGCAAATATAACATTCAAGAGTGTCAGGCTCATAAATAAACTCCCCCTATCTGTCTATCTCAGGAATGACCAGGTCAAGGCTTCCCATAAATGCCAGAGCATCCATGATCATCAAACCTCTGCATGATTCATCAAATAAATGCATATTGGAATACGTCGGTGACCGTAATTTGAGTCGATAGGGTGTTTTGGATCCGTCACTTACCAGTCGAACCCCGAAGCTTCCCCTTGCTGTTTCAACGGCCTGATAATAGTCTCCGGCCGGAGGCTTGACCAGTTTTGGCTTTTTTTTGGGCATTATCGGTCCATCAGGAAGCTTATCCAGTCCCTGTTCAATTATGCGAAGCGACTGTTCCATCTCCTCCATTCGCACCATGTATCTTGCCAGAGAATCTCCTTCATGATAAACCGGGATATCGAAGTCAAACTCAGGATAGACAGAGTAGGGCTCATTTTTCCGTACATCAAAATTGATTCCTGACCCCCTTGCCACGGCACTTGAAGCACCGTATTTGCGGCATGTTTCTTTTGTCAGAAATGCATTGCCTTCAAGACGCTTGCGGAAAATCACATTACCAGTCACCAGTTTGTCATACTTGATAAGAGATTTACGCATTCGCGGAATGAACTTTCTGGCAGCACTGATGAAGTCGTCGTCAATATCATTGTAGAGACCGCCAAACCTGAAATAACAGTAAGTTAAACGGGATCCGGTCACTGCCTCAAGCATATCAAGGATATACTCACGATCCTGCAGTGCGTACATAAGCGGACTGAAACCACCGAGATCCATGACAAAAGCGCCAAACCAGAAGAGGTGGGAGGCAACACGGTTCAACTCGACCATGATGGCTCTGATATATTCGGCACGTTCAGGTACCTCAATGCCGGCAGCTTTTTCTACCACCAGGACATGTCCATGGGAGTATCCCAACGCGCCGAGATAGTCCATGCGACTGAGGTTCATGAGGAACTGGGGATATGTTTTGTTTTCCCCCATTTTTTCATGCATCCGGTGGATATA
>JAFDME010000239.1 GCA_019306075.1 Deltaproteobacteria bacterium
CATGTCCCGGCCGGCGGCAGATATAGCGTCCCATTTCCTTTACCTGACCTGACAAACCAAACACCTCGGCATACTTGGCACTATTACCGTTAGGAAAACATTCCAGGGGGCCGCCGGTATTTTCATCTTCAATAATATGCATATTCTGTGATGCAAACATTTCAAGACCTGGAATTTCAACAACTTCCCCTTTTTTAATCAGTTTGGCTGGACGTTTATAAGAGAGCATTACTCCTCTTACCGACCAGGTAAATTTATAAGATAAGGCGCTACCGCAGGAATCGGGTGCCGGAAACCCGGCACCATAGGAGTTAAAAACATCCACTTCATCCAGCTCCTTCAATGCATGGGCACCAACAATAAGATCCAGGCCCGGATCCAGACCGAATTCGGTTAAAATACTACTATTATTTTTTCTGGCCATTTGCTCTATATAGGCCAACTCTTTTTTCAGTTCAGATAGAGATTGTGGATTTTCCACGCCGGGGTTTTGGTAATACATGCTGCTGACAATATGAACGCCTTCTTCAGCCGCTATTTTACCAATCGGCACTGTAAAAATTGCCGGAAGTAACTCAATAACGACATCAGATTCTTGTATCAATCTCCGAACTTGGATGAGATCAGTGGCATCCAAATGAACGCCAGTTACTCTCTGGTTTAAATCATCCCCCATACTCTCTGGAAAATCCGGCACACTGTCAGCCACCACAATATTATCGAAATTGCCATGCTGAAGGCAATCGTAAAGAGCCGCTTTGCCCTGCATACCGTACCCGAGTATCAGTAAATTTTGATTCGGCATTAAACTCTCCTATTGTCTTGGGAATTTTATCTTTAAGGCTGCCATCATTTAATCCGCATAACCAATCAGTTAACGCTAACAAAGGGAACAGCCCTGCTGCAGGTTAATGAAACGTCCCGCACGGAACGTTTCATTAAGAGCATCGGGCCGAAGCCGGATTATGTCGGTTTGATATTTACATATTGAAGGTATTAGGATCTTGCTAATTCCAATACAAGTAGCCTGCTTTTACAGTCATGAATATACGAAACAGCACAAACTATATGATATCAATCATATAGAGACATTTGGGAATTTGGCGTAGTGGTGAGGAATTTAGACCGTTATTTCGGTCTTTAAGGTGCTGGTCGCTTGTGGACATTTCCAGCAAGGTGTCTATCAGAAAGAGATAAGAGTAATCTTAGTCGTGCATCAGTAATCGTGAGGTTAAGGCTGGAACAGAAGAGCTCAATCTACCCTCGGCAGAATAGAAGGTCATTTCGCTGGCAAATGCTCAAAGCTGTTCATCTTCCGAAGGAGGAAGATCCTCTTCTTCCTCCGTAGAAACCTTCTGTTTTTCAAGCTTGCGCTGCTTTTTTTCCTCTTTCTTCTTTTTTTTCGCCAATTCTTTCTGGCGCTTTGCGTATGAATAATTTGTTCTGGCCAAGGCGTTTTCCTATTAGTGCCTTACTCCAGAACTCCTGTAATAAAAAACAAGAAACTGGAAAAGGTTGTTTAAAATTGTATGTTTGAATTTGTTTCAATGGCACTTATCCAAACATTTTAAAATCCCGATTTATTCGGGTTAGTGGTTTATATTTGGATCAAAGATATTATTACAAAAAAGACCCCACTAAATGTGAGGTCATTTTTCTCTTGTCAAAGAGGGTCTTACTGTTGGACAACATTCTCTGCGGCTGGTCCCTTGGGGCCATCAACAACATCAAAGGTCACTCGTGCGCCTTCATCGAGAGATTTGAAGCCATCACTCTGAATTGCTGAATGATGAACAAAGACATCCTTGCCACCATCTTCCTCAATAAAACCAAAACCTTTTGCATCATTAAACCATTTTACTGTTCCTTCTGCCATTTTGTACTTCTCCTTTGTGCTGGTTCACATAAGAACCTTTTTGTTATAGAACCGGATCGTCAAAATACGACCCGGTAACAGTTTTGTTGTCAAAACTGAATTGAAATTACTACGCTACGGCCAGATTCAAGAAGGAGTTTCTTTTCTTCCTGGCGGGCCCTATCTTTTTTGTAAAGCCATTTTTTGCCTAGAGAGCGCTTAGGGACTCCCTGTAGCACAAAGGCAATCGTAGTCAGAAACGCGGCCATAATGCTGATCAAAGATAAAACCGTCATTTGGAGCAAAGCCACTTTACTGAACTGAGAACTTCTTCCTCTCGTGAGAGTTAAAGGGTGACAAGACGTTGTTTGCTAAAGACTTTCAAGATAACGACGACCATAGTGCCTGCTCCATGAAAGTACAAGTTTTATTGTCAACTCACCCCACAACTTCTAAACTGTCTCTGTTTGTGTCGACAAGAGACATGCGCGTTATATCCGGTTATAAACTGGCAGGTTTGTTTTTTGTCCTTCTGCTTATTTTTGTATTTCCAATAACCCTTAACATTCCTGTTTTGACGATCATTTTACTACCAATTGCTTCCCTTTTTTATTCTGCTGGATATTTGCTTTTCATGAAAGGTTTTGAGATTGGAAACATATCGATTGTTGCAGCAACCATGAATCTATGGGCTGTGTTTACGATGCTCATTGCTTTTATCTTTATGGGCCAGCGACTTTCCGCATTACAATCTATGGGCGTCTTAATGATTATTTCCGGGGCGACCTTGGCCTCTTTAAACTGGAGTGACATTAGAAATAAAAGATTTCAACTTTCATCAGGTGTTAAAGAGACAGTCTTAGGAGCTTTTTTATTCGGAGCCTTCTGGAATTTAAGCGAAGTTATATCTGAAAAAATCGGGTGACTTCAAACAACATTCTTTGTGAAAATTTTAATTATTTTATTCCTGCTGATTTTTTCTTTTTTCATAAAACGAGAGATTTACTTAAGGAAAGCTACCACGAAAACAAAATTGATGGTTCTGCTGATGGGTATTATGGAGGCTGCCGCGGTAGCCGTTGTTAATTTTGGATTAATAAGTGGAGATGCAATATTGATTACACCGATTGCATCTGCCTTATCGGTAGTAACCATCACAATGGCCATTGTCTTTCTGAAAGAAAAGATCACTATATTTCAGGGAATTGGTGTTATAATAACCATTTTCGGCATAATTGTAACTGCCTTTTAAATTTTTTATACAGAACATACACTTATTGCAGGTAATCTCTATGCAACCCCGCTTACAGAAAATTTTACAATGTGGCCTATAGTATTTGAGCTTGCCATTGGGTTTACAAGTACCCAATGTTACAGATGTCATTAATGCAGAAGATGATAGCATCTGCACCGGTGGTGTCACTGCCGGAATTGATCTTACCCCTTGCTCTTGTTGAGGATGATTCCCGGATTTATTTTCATCCTCAAAACAAATGATTTAAGGAAGGATTGAATGAAAATACATCATTTAAGAAATGCAACATTTGTTATTGAGTCAGGAACTAACCATATTTTGATAGACCCTATGCTTTGTGAAAAAGGAATATTACCTCCGTTTGCTCGTTTTCGACACAAATCCCGGAAAAACCCGCTTGTTTCACTTCCTGAAAATGCTCCTGAAATCCTGGGAAAAGTAACACACTGCCTCATTACACACAGTCAGAAATTTGGAGTAAAAGCATTGCAGCATACAGATCATCTTGACGCTGCAGGTGAAGCATTTCTGCGGGAAAATAACATCCCGGTTATCACCCGCCAACAAGATGTATCTTACTTGAAAAAACATGGGCTAACTGTTGAAACTGGTTTAACCTATTGGCAGTCAGTCAGTTTTCTTGGAGGTGAAATAACTGCTGTTCCCGCATTGCATGGTCTCAGAGGTTTACTCAAATATTGATTTTGACTTCAAAGAGTACACCGATACCAACCTGGCCGCTTTTAAGGAGCAATATAAGATTTTTTTACCAATGTAAATTTCAACCTACCATTCTGGACTATATGTCCCCTTCATTGAACCAGTGAAACTTGGGAATCTCTCCATCCATCTCATATCTTCAGGTGAGGTCTAGATTATGTCGGCCGGAGCTGGCTTAACTCATCTTCTGAAGATTAAACTAAGAAAGAAGGGAAAAAATATGACACAACTCTTAACTGTCGGCGTGATTGGGAAATCATCAAAAGAAAACGAAAAACGAGTACCCATTCATCCGGAACATCTAAAGCACATTCCAAAGAGATTACAAAAACAAATTACTTTTGAAGAAGGGTATGGGGTGAGATTTGGCATGGATGACAACACATTGGCCAAACTTACATCGGGACGAGTTGCTTTCAGAGAAGAAATACTGAACAGATTTGATTGTGTGCTAATGCCTAAATCTATAGCAAAAGTTTTGTCTCAGGTACGAGAAGGAGCAATTGTGTGGGGTTGGTCGCATTGTGTACAACAGAAAGACATTACGCAAGTATCAATTGATAGAAAATTAACTCTTATTGCCTGGGAAGAAATGTTCACCTGGAGTCGAACAGGTGAAAAACACACACACATTTTTTATAAAAATAATGAAATAGCAGGCTATGCCGGAGTAAATCATGCACTAAGTCTGACCGGATCCACCGGGTATTATGGAAAATCACTGAAAGCAGTGGTGCTCAGCTTTGGATCGGTTAGCCGGGGGGCTGTATATGCCCTGCAAGGTCAAGGGTTTCGTGATATTGCGGTCTATACGGGGCGTCCATCAACAGAGGTGAAAGATCAATTACCCGGCGTATCATTCAAACAACTAAAGAATGATGGTTCCGGAAATTTGATTATAGTTGAATCTGATGGCCGTACTCGCCCGATTGCAGAAGCATTATCAGATGTGCAAATAATTGTTAACGGAACACTTCAGGATACAGCCCATCCAACAATGTTCGTTTTTGGTGTGCTAAGCCAACATCCTTTGAACACCCAATGTTTGAAGCAGCCGGTGTATTTTATTATGCAGTAGACCACAGCCCAAGTTTTTATTGGAATTCTGCTTCATGGGAAATTTCAAAAGCATTACTTCCTTTTTTGCCAAAAGTTATTGGGGGACCGGGTATATGGGAAAAGAATAAAACAATTTCAAAATCCATAGAAATTCTCAATGGAGTAATTCAAAATAAAAAAATTCTTTCATTCCAAAATCGTGAGAAAGAATATCCACACAAATTTCGTTAATATTATCACGATGGGCATCGCACATTTCATGTTATTGTCACATTGGAGATGTTCTGCGATAGGGTCATATTTGCATTGAACACGAATTCCAAAAGTCATTTAACTAGAAACGGTTGAGCTTCGATTTTCCAGTCCTGATTTTTCTCTGTTTGTGTCGAAAATAGACTGCTACTGTTATGTTGCGAGTCACCTGCCTTACTGAAGGTCTACTAGTACATCGTACAATTTAAAGTTTCGGATATAGCCGTTTTAGCTTGATGTCTATATCCTCAGGCGCAAATCGATCCATTATCCTGGTTGTAGCGTGCGGGTCATTGATCAGAATCGAATGTACAATAATTCGGGTTCGATCAGTAATCTGAGCAGTCTCTACAGTAGCCAGGCTATCACGAATGTTTGAAACAAACGGCCCTTGGCTGTCAGGTAATAAAAAAGCGAATCGGTAAACTTTGCGTCGCGCCAGATTGGCCGCCGAAATATCACGTACATATCCGATTTCCTTGATCGCCTGTTGAACTTTGTCATAAGTTACTTTCCGCACGCCAGGGCGGTTGTTCAACACACGGTCTACCGTTGCAAGACTGACATCTGCTGCCTTAGCAATATCGTGAACTGTTGGTATCATTAGAACTCCAAGTTACCCCTTTTTTGTAAGTTTACGATAATTCTTGAGAAACGCTACTCAAAATTTTAACCCACCAAGAATAATTTACGTTTATGGTACGACCTTGCCATTCGCATGTAATTAGGGTCCGTGGGACTGAACTGGTACCTTTAAATATCTCAGTATCGACACTTGACGAGAAATGCAGTAGGCGATGATATGATTCATTTCTCCAATACTAAGGCTTCAGATAAAAGCCCGGCGTCTTTTGACAGGCCTTGTCCTCTATAAATTCACACCTTCTCAGGTTGGCAGAGTGTCAACCGCTTACAGCAACTCATTTTGAAATTCCGCAACAGAATTGTAGAATACCCGGGTACAAACAGAAAAGTGGAGAAGAATATTATTAAGTGAGTCCGGGATATAGGGGAAGTGGAAAATATTGGAAGTTCAGAAAGATATTTGATTCCGAAGCTAACCTTTCACCAGGAAAAATTCTGGACGGAATGCCCCCAGCCTGCAAAACCTGCTACAAACGGTTAATATCATCCTGATTTTTCAAGGCACCCTTTTGGCTACTTTGCAGGGGCAGGGGGTGTTCACAAAGTTAGCTGTTTTCCTGCTTCATGCAAATCCTCCCGCAGATCCTCTACCCATTGGTATCGTTTTTTGGGGTCATGGGACAGCGCGGTGAGAATAATCTGTTCCAGGGGCAGAGAGAGGTCAGGCCGGTAATTTCGCGGCGGAGTTACCTCCTCTTTATATCGCAGCCATTGCTGGAACGATCTTTTCTCCTCAGTGAAAGGAAGGTGGCCGGTTGTTGCCAGGTAAAGCAGAAGACCGATGGTGTAGATATCGCTGCGGGGATCTCCCCGTCTGCCCTGGATCTGCTCCGGTGCCATATAGAGCAGGTCACCCTGAGGCCCGAGGCCGGCTGCTGAGATGGCATCAGGCTGACGGTCACTTGCAGCCAGGCCCATATCAATAAGGCGGAGATGCAGCTGCTCATCAAGCATCAATACATGGGGACGAAGATCATGGTGAACAATACCGGCGGCATGGAAAAAAGCGACCAGATCGCAGAGCTGAGAAAAAATGGGCAGCAGATCCTCCTGCCCTTTATTGCGCAGAAGTGTGAACAGGCTTCTGCCGGGGATTTCTTCAAAAATCAATACATCCTCAACCCTTTCTCTTGACTGGGGCAGGCAGGGATGTGACAGCGTCTCAAACAACTGCATTTCCGTCTCAAAACAGGCCCTGTATAACGGATTCTGCATGACCTCGTCAAAGCCTATCTTAAGGGCAACCTTATCTGCGGGTTCTGCTGCATAACCGTTATACAGCCAGGACATGGCCCCCGCTGCAACAGGACGGACAGCAACATAGTTACCGATAAAGTTAGGCTGCAGGGAGGCCCCCTTGCGGGCGGAACGGACGTAGTGACGTAAAGATCCCAGAGAGGCGTTCAGCACATCAAGTTCGTCTCCCGGGGCAGCTAAACCATCTCCTCCTTCCTTCTTTCCGGTCACAATCGAAATCATTCCGCCAAGACGTTCAATAACCAGCCTCTGAAAAAGCAAATTTAAGAGCCACAGCCAGACAACAGTTGTCAGCAGGGTAATAACAAAGATGGCCAGGCTTCCCTGCCATGCCTGTCGAAGTGAAGCTGAGACAGGGATAGCCACCGAATCTATTCCTGCAAGATCGCCGGCCTTGAAGCGAAATCCTCCCTTGCTGCCATAGCGATCAATGAGGGGCTGCGGTGCATCTTCCGCCCTTCCGTGACAGCGGATACAGGCCGGGGCAAAGTAATCGGGCTGCATGGAGATGAACAGAGACTCGCCATTTTTATGCACTACCCCCTGCCAGAATGCACGTGAGGAATCCTCTTCAAACCAATCCAGCATTTCCTCTTCAAAAGGGTCGGCCATATTTTTCGGATTATGCGGATTAACCGAGGCCCGGCGATAGATGTAGTTGGGCATGGACCGGGCAAAACGCTCCATAATTGAGGTGCTAACATAGGTGGTAGACATCGCTTCGATGATAAAGGCATCCTCGCCGTGCAACTCAAACATCTTCGGCCGGAGTTCCTCTTTGACATAAGAACGTATGGCCTCAGCTTCCTGGAGAATAACCTCGGACTTGGCCATCGCCTCGGCCATCAGCAGCCGGCGGGTATTCCAGAAGGAGAGTGCTGACAACAGCAGCCCGCCGCCGATAAGTATCAGGGTTGACCAGAGAAAAAAGCGTTTT
>JAFDME010000240.1 GCA_019306075.1 Deltaproteobacteria bacterium
ATATACCTCCAAGGTACTTACTTGCAGCTTGTCTGCGTTAGTACCTTACTCCGTAAAAGCAGTAATAAAAAACAGGTAAGCAAAGACTCCGAGGAGATGAGGGAAGTATTCAGCTGTAAAATAGGTATATACTTCCAAGGTACTTATCCAAGCATTCTTAAATTCCGATTTATTCGGGTTTCCCGGACAGCGAGTAAAGGTCCCCTGAAGATGAGAAAAAGTTCCATGCAAAGTATATCATTTGAAAAGCTGTTTGCTGTGATCAAAAGAGAAGCCGCAAGGATTGAAAATCAGATGCGGCAGGATTTTGCTGAATTGCTGCCGGTCATCGATGATTTTCTCGCTGAAATATTGGAGTATGGACTTTTTAACGGCGGAAAACGTATCCGGCCTCTGCTTGTCATTGCTGCGTCGCGGTTATGTGGAGGGAGTGACGACAAGGTTTACCGGCTGGCATCAGCCTTTGAATATATTCATAGTGCAACGCTTTTCCATGATGATATTATAGATAATTCCGATATTCGCCGTGGTAACCCCTCTGTTCACCGGAAATTTGGTACTGCTCCTGCAATACTTGCCGGCGATTTTCTGCATGCTTTTTCCATGTCCCTGGTCGGCCGTTTTTCCGGGCAGGAAGGACTGAATGTATTCTGTTCAGCAACCGCAGGGATGGTGGACGGCGAATTTGTTCAATTGAGGAACAGTGCCAATGCCAATCTCTCCGAGCATGATTACCACCAGGCAATAATGGGAAAGACTGGTCTTCTGATCTCATCTTCCTGCGTTATTGGTGGAATGTATGGGGGTGGAAATAAGGAACAGATCAAGGCTCTGCAGATCTACGGGGATAACCTGGGAGCTGCTTTTCAGATTATTGACGATATCCTTGATTACCTGGGCGATCCTGCAAAAACAGGTAAAGCTGTGGGGAATGACCTTGTTGATGGGAAGATGACGCTGCCATTGATCCTCACCCTGAAAAAGGGTGCTGGATCCGATAGAGAAGAACTGCTCGCAATTCTTGCTGATAAAAGTAAAAGAAAAGAGTCTGTGAAAGATGTTTGCCGGTTGATAGAGAAATATAATGGTTTTGGCCTTGCGAGGATGAAGGCGGAAGAGGCCGTGATCGCGGCGTGCAGCGCATTACAGATCTTCAGTGATAATTCTACCCGAATGGATCGTGAACTGCTCGACGGTCTTGCCCATTATGTTCTCACAAGAGACAAATGAGTGGTATCACAAAACCGTGAGATAAAAAGGTAATTCACTGCAATCATGGCCCGTTCTAAAAAGAAAACAGGATCGAAAAAGAAGAAACCGGCTCGCTTTTTTAGTGTAGGCAGGCTCGTGGTGGTTTTTCTTTTGACTGTAATGGTTCTTTTATCAGTGTTTGCAGCTGGTTATGTGATATTTTTCCGGACTGTCTTCGCCCAGGATATCCCTTCCGGGGTGAGCAATGGCTTTATTTTTGAAGAGCCCGATCCGCCGGTTCACGAAGAGCAGGTAGCTGAAGGAGCGGAAGAGAGACGTGTTCGGCAGGAGGAGTTGCCGATGGTGGCAATTATTATTGATGACCTAGGCTACCACCAGCAAGTTGGCGACCAACTGCTTAACTTTACTCTGGAACTCACCTATTCTTTTCTTCCTTTTGCGCCATTTACCAGAGAACAGGAAAGTATGGCATTTTATGCAGGGAAAACTGTTCTTTTGCACCTGCCTCTGGAACCAAAAGATCTGCAGTGGGATTCAGGACCGGGAACCCTTTTGCTGAAGGATTCTCCTGAGATGCAAAGGGAAAAATTTGAGCAGGATCTGGCTGCCGTTCCCCATGCTGTTGGTGTCAATAACCATATGGGATCCCGCTATACGGAAGACAGGGATGCGATGAAAAGGCTGCTCCGGTTTTTTGACTTCGACAGCCTGTTTTTTGTGGACAGTTTTACTACTGCTGCAAGTGTTGGACAACAGGTTGCAAAGGAGATTGGTATCAAAACGGCGAGAAGAAATGTTTTCCTGGATAACAAACTGGATCTGAATAACATATGTGAACAACTGGAGACTCTTGTCGATCTGGCGGAAAAAAAGGGTCAGGCTATCGGCATCGGTCACCCCCACCAGGTTACCGCCGATGCTCTGCTTAAATGTACGGGGAAGTATTCTTCACGCGTACAATATGTCAGTATCATCCGGCTGCTGTGAAGGGGAGATCCTTGCGGGCAAGCCAGCTTTCGATGAGTATCAGTGTTTGAAGGATCTTTGTCCTGTAAACATCATGGCAACCTTTGGCTCAGCCTCATTACACGCCAAAATTGTCTCGAAATCGCGCATGGATCCGCCAGCTTGAAGGATTGCTGTTATTCCTTGTTCGATACCGACATCAGCACCATCTCTGAAGGGAAAAAAGGCATCGGAAATCATGACTGATCCGGGAAGGCCCGCTTTCTCTTTCTGCACCTGACTGTCAAGAGCATCTTTTTGCCCTTTGTCTCTTTTTCCCTGCCTGATTTCCAGTTCCAGATCGGCGTAGGGAATGGAGTATTCATCAAAACAGAGGATATCTGCATATTTGATATACGCTTTATGCACAGCAATTTCTGCAACACCAACCCTGTCCTGCTCTCCCGTGCCGATACCTACGGTACAACCGTCCTTAATATAGAGAACAGAATTTGAGGTAACACCATGTTCCACAGCCCAGCCGAAAATCATATCATCCAGCTCACGCTGAGAGGGCTGTCGGTCACAACTGTACTCTCTGTTTTCCCATGTGGAGATGGCTGGAGTGAGGTCACCGGCACTGCGGATGGAGTTTACTGCGGATTGCTGGGCGATGATCCCTCCGTCGATTAAACTTTTGAAATCGACAAAGCGAAATTTTTCAAAATCGGCAAGTCGGTCTATATTTGCGATTTTGATTACTCGCAGATTTTTGCGCTTTGCCAGAATATCAAGACTGCCTTCTTCAAAGTCAGGGGCGCAGACAACTTCAAGATAATTATTGGAAAGGAGTTCAGCAGTATCCGTATCACAACTCCTGCTCATGACTACAGCACCTCCAAAGGCAGCTATACGATCCGCACGATTAGCCCTGTCAAAGGCTGCGGCCAGAGTATCTCCATAGGCTGCGCCGCATGGATTATTATGTTTGAGGATAACCGCGGCTGGTTTATCGACCAGGTATTTGAGGATATTCAGACCATTATCAATGTCCGTCAGGTTTATTTTTCCCGGATGTTTGCCAACCTGCAGCATGTCATTTACATCAATAGCGGAGACAAGACCGTTGCCGGGAGAGATAAACCGGCATTCCCCAAGCACCAGGTTGCCATTGACAAGCTCATAGAGGGCGGCTTCCTGATCGGGATTTTCCCCGTAACGAATGCCACGTTCGTCAACCGAGCCATCTTCCATATTAATTTTCCAGGTTCTTTTTCTGTAGACAAGTTTTTGCTCTCCAAATGAAATGGTCATATCCATTGGAAAACTGTCGCCGAGGATGGTCGTATACATTTTTTTGAGGTCACTCATGTCATCTCCATATTTGAAGGGGTTTTCTTATTCACAGAGGAGGTGTTATTATAGTACACCGTAAAGGGTGCCGCTATAACAGATTTTTCCGGCAGCGTGCTGCCGGTCAGGCAGCTATAGGGAGCGATAGTGGAATTGTCACCGATGACGCAGTTTCTGATAATTGTCCCCTGTCCAACAGTACATCCTTTTCCTACCATGCTTGCGCCGCTGATTTCAACACCACCGGAGATGGTTGAGTCCATTCCGAGGGAAGAATCCCCGGAAATAAGTGTAGTTTCAGGGGAGCAGATAGTCACGCCTGCCATCATAAGTTTATGATTTTGTCTGAGCTGTAGTTCCAGTTGTGCCCGGGCCAACTCCACTCTGGAATTGACACCTAAAACGTCAAGTGGATGAGATGTGGTATATTTTTCGACGTGCAATCCTTCTTGAACTGCGATTTCAACAATATCTGTAAGGTATATTTCTCCCTGGCTGTTTTGGGTACCTACCTTTTTAAGGACCCGGAAGAGAAAGTTTTTGCTGACGCAGTAGATTCCCGCATTGATTTCACCGATTTCCAGCTGCTCAGCAGTACAGTCTTTCTGTTCAACAATTCTGCTTACATTACCCTTTCCATCTGTGAGTATACGGCCATAGTTAGTTGGGTCGTCAAGCAGTGTAGTCAGTAGAGTCAGGTCGGCCCCACTTGCGAAATGTCTACTGGTCATATTAACCAGGGCTTTATTTCTCAGCAGCGGGGTATCTCCGTACAGAATAAGAACAGTGCCATTGTCCTGTCGGGTTACTGATTCTGCGGCAAGGACAGCATGGCCAGTGCCCAGTTGTTCTTTTTGCACGGCATAGCCAATGGAAAAATCCTTTAAGCTTTTTTTTACAGTCTCCTGCTGGTGTCCAACCACTACAGTGATTTCTTCAGGATGAAGTGGGGTTACGGCATGAATCACATGGTGAATCATGGGGAGAAATAAGATTTCATGAAGAACTTTTGCTTTTTCTGATTTCATCCTTGTGCCTTTACCGGCGGCGAGGATGATGATAGATAAAGGAAACGTATTAGTCATAGTGGAGTCCTGTTGGAGACAGAAGAAGAGTAAATTATAATTAATCGACTATATAGAGTTGCCGCCGTCATTGCAAGAAGCTTTAGAGAGGAATTTCCAGAGAGAGTTACAAACGACAAAACCCCCTCCGGGAAAATATCCCGGAGGGGGTTTTTATATAAAAAAAGCGGCGGTGACCTACTCTCCCACACAGTCGCCCATGCAGTACCATCGGCGCAAAA
>JAFDME010000241.1 GCA_019306075.1 Deltaproteobacteria bacterium
CCGGCACAATATCATCGGCGGAACGAATGAGCAGGTACTTGCCGCTGTCGGCCTGAATGGAAAGCAGCGGTTTACCAGGCATGGCAATGACGCCCACATTGGAAGATGTGGAACTTACCATGCCGTCAATCGGGGAGACGATAACCGCGTAGCTGAGCAGATTGGTGAGCTCTTTATTATTTTGTTCAAAAATTCCCTTTTTGCCAGCCAATCCCTGCAACCCTGCTCTCATGGAGGCAATCTTGCTCTTCTCCGCGTCATACTGTTCGATGGAGGCACCCCGGACATCAAGCAGCTCCTTGGTACGCTTATGAGTGGAAATCATGTTATCAAGACCAATCTGCCCGGCGGTGATATCAGCATCCATGGAGAGGATTTGTAGTTTAATAGCCTCTTTTTTAGCCAGCAGTTCGTCATGATCAAGCGTCACTACTATTTGTCCCTTACTCACCGTATCACCACTTTTCACCATACTGGTAATGCGGGCGGAAAGTTTGGAGGAAAGATCAACATCGAGATCACTTTGAACCTGCGCAAGAGCCGGCAGGGTCAGGGTGATATTCTCAGTTTTCGGCGCAACTGCTGAGACAACCTGATGATACACCTTCATGGGTGGAATGAGTGCCATAGCCTGTTTTTTCTTTTTCAACACTATTACTCCACCACCAATCAGCAGTATCGCAATGATAATCCATATAATTTTTTTCATTTCACCAGCTCTTCCAAATTGTTGCCATACAGCACCGCCAATGTGGCAAATGTTTCCCACCAGCGGGCTTCAGTCAGATAATAACTTGCCTCAGCCGATAACACTTTTTCCTCGTTACGCAGGTATTCTTCCTGAACAAGCCGTCCGCTTCCATAGGCCACTTTAGCAACCTTGAGAAGTTCACGTTCATGATCAACACTCTTCTGCGCCAGCTCTTTTGAGTGGTCGAGAAGCCCCAGAGTTCTGCTGAGATCACCAGCTTTTGCCTGGAGTTCAATCCTGGCTTTGGCAAAACGGTTTTTTTCCCTGCGCAGATCAATTTTTGCCTTCTCAATGGCAGTATAGGCCGGTTTGCTGAAAATCGGCATCTGTAGACTTATTCCGTAACTGCCGTAGTTACCATCTACATCTTCCCCTGTATTGTAGCCTTCCCCATAGTTTTGAAACCAGCGGGCAGTGCCTACCACTTTTGGGTACAGTTTATCTTTAGCTGCCTGGACGCCGAACTCACTGGCCTCAATATTTTTTTCAAGGGGTTTTAAGGCAAGGAGAACTTCAGTACTCAACGAATTCACTTTTGTCAGTGCTACCGGTTCCCGCAGAAAAATTCCAGTGAGAGATTCAATACTTCGCCTCAGCCCGCTTTCCTGCTGCATTGTCTGGTTAAAAGTAAGATCAATCAAATTGATAGCCTCATCCATGCGAACCAGTTCCGATTCCGGAAGTCGTCCACTTCTCACCTGGTTGGCAACATCATCTCTGGTTTTCTCAAGGGAAATCTTACGTGAATCCAAGGCTTTTTTCAGAGAACTCATATGCACCAGATGGGCATCTGCAGTGACCAGTACAGCCTGATGTTCAAAGAGATTAAGCTGTTGTTTAATGCGGGAACTATCAGCCAGACTCTCAGCCTGGTTGCCTAGTGAAAACAACTCTTTGACAAAAAGAGGCAGAGATAACTGTCCTCCGAAACGGGCGAGAGCATCACTAAACGGCAATGTCCCATGATTCGCCAGAATTTTTACTGTTTCAGTGGGAACCACAGGCCTCCAGTTTGTTGGAGAGGAATATCTTTCATACCCCAAAATACCTGTGAGTTCTGGATAAAACCGATCATAAACCGATTGAACACCTAGTTCAGCGGATTTGATCTGCAGTGTGTCCAATTCAGTGATGGGCTGTTTTTTAAGGGCAGCAAAAAGATCCGTTATGGTCATTGCACCAGCTGAATGTGTGCCACAGAGCAGAATCAATCCCAGATATGCCAAGATTTTCATGAACTTACCTTCTGTCATCTCATTTCTTACATTTTTTCAAATCAGCTAATCCACTCTTCAACTTCAGCAGGCTTTGGTGCCCTGCCGACACATTTAACTTCACCGTCAACAACTATTGCAGGTGTTGAAAAAATGCCCATCTGAGCAATTTCCTGAAAATCTGTGATTTTGGTGACAGTTGCGTCAACACTTCCAGCAGAAACGGCTGCCTCAACTATTTTCTGCGCCTGCTCACAGGATGCACAACCCGGTCCACATACTTTAATTTCCATGTTTTTCTCCATATTGATATTTTTTCTATATCACCAGATTAAACAGATATCCGGTAAATAAAATTCCCGTACCAACCACAGTAATAAAAACAGCGATGAGTTTGGGTTTTAACACTTTGCGTAAAATAACCATTTCGGGTAGGGAGAGCGCTATAACACTCATCATAAAGGCCAGGACTGTGCCAAGAGCCGCACCTTTACCCAGCAGGGCCTCAACAATCGGTACGATACCAGCGGCATTTGAGTACATCGGGATACCCACGACTACGGCAGCCGGTACTGACCACCATGCATCTTTGCCCATGATTGAAGCCATAAACGTTTCCGGCACATAACCGTGGATCAGAGCACCAACACCAATTCCGGCCACAACATACATCCAGACCTTACCAACGATATCGCGTACCGCCTCCCGGCCACGTTCAACCCGACCAATCCAGGTCAGCTTTTCTTCTATAACCACGGCTTCTCCGGCCCGCAATTCCTGTACCCAGTCCTCAATCCAGTGTTCGAGTTTAAAACGCCCGATTACCCATCCCGCCACCATGGCTATAAGTAAACCGGTTACAAGATAGAGGGCAGCGACTTTCCAGCCGAGCAAACCATAGAGCAGAACCAGGGCAATTTCATTGACCATTGGTGCAGCTATAAGAAAGGAAAAGGTGACTCCCAGGGGAATACCAGCCTGGACAAAACCAAGGAAGAGCGGTACCGCGGAGCAGGAACAGAATGGTGTCAGGATCCCCAGCAGGGCAGCCATGACATTACCTGCGGTCTCTCGTTTGCCGGCAAGGTATTTTCGGGTTCGTTCCTGGGTGAAAAATGAGCGCAGCATACCTATGACAAAGACAATCAGGGTCAAAAGCATCATCACCTTGGGAGTGTCATAGACAAAAAACTGAATCGCCTCTCCAAGATGACTGCCCTTTTCAATACCAAGCAACGAATAGGAAAAAAAATGGGAGAACGGTTCGAGCTGTTTATAGATTACATACCAGACTACCAGTCCGAGCAGACCTATAATTGTTATTTTGGCCATACTCATCTGTTTCGCTTCGGAGGAAGGCAGCTGATTGATGGGTTGAATAGATTGCATTTTTTCCCTCATATTTATTTCGGACAGCCATCTCGCAACACTGCCACACCAGGCAGTGCTTTACGCATCCGGTTCAGTTCTTTATCATTTTCCAGCCAATGGCGTATCTCCAAAAGCATGGTTTCCGCATATACGGACTCGCTGCCGTCAGCCAGGTTGTAAATAATCCAGGTTCCTTGTCGTTTTCTCTCAACCATACCGGCATCTTCGAGAAGCTTCATATGCTTGGACACGGTTGATTGTGCCAGCCCAAGAAGACCCTGAATCTCACATACGCAGAGCTCATTAGCCTGCAATAATTTCAACACCCTGACCCTGTTTGGATCAGACACAGCCTTCATAACCCGTATAAATGATTTCATCACATCCTATTCTGTATTTATTCATATATCGCTATTTGACGATTAATATAACTCTACTTCATCTATTGTCAAACCTTTTCTGGATGAATTTTGACTATGATTGGTCGACCCTCAGTGCCTTATCATTTTTGCCTTTTTGCAGGTTTTGGAACCTTTTCCTCACACAAATCCACACACGGAAATTGCGGATTAGAGAAGAGTTTCCCCCCGACGGATTGAACATTCTCAGTTAGTGAAATGGAGCATTTTTCGCCACAGAAACACAACTCCTCATAATCCTGACTCTCGACGCCTTCACAAAGACAAACATTTTCATTGCTATTTTCTCTATATAATTGTATTTTTTTCATACGAATACCTTCACCATCTTCCATATAGTGTACTGCCATGAAAAGACACATCACTCCACGCCTACTTGATTGGCGGAACAAATCAGCCAGGAAGCCGTTGCTGTTACAAGGAGCAAGACAAGTCGGCAAGACATATTTACTCAAACAATTTGGCCAGGATCATTTTACGACCTGCCATTACTTCGATCTGGAAGAACAAAGAAATGATTTACTACCTGTTTTTCAGGAATCTTCGCTTAATCCCAAAAGCATAATTGACAAGTTGAGTTTCATATCTGGCCAAATTATCAATCCCGAAACAGATATATTGATACTCGATGAAATACAGGCCGTGCCACGGGCGTTAACGTCACTTAAATATTTTTGTCAGAACATGCCTGAGCTTGCAGTAGCTGCTGCCGGGTCAAACCTTGGGGTTGCAAGCAGCACAGAACCATTCCCCGTTGGCAAGGTTACCTGTCTCACTTTGTACCCATTGAATTTCGAAGAATTTCTTGCAGGAACAAACGAGCAAATGTCGGTAAAATTTCTCCAAGGTTTTGAGGGTGGAAAAACTGATTCGATCTACCATCAAAAACTATTTGAACAGTTAAAAACTTTTTTTGTCACCGGAGGATTGCCAGAGGTTATTCAAGTCTACGCTGACCAAAAAGAAATACCTCTTGCCGCCTTCCGGGCAGCACGTGCTTTGCAGCATCAACTTCTCATGCATTATGAAAGGGATTTTTCCAAATA
>JAFDME010000242.1 GCA_019306075.1 Deltaproteobacteria bacterium
CAGCTTCTGCCGGAAAAACAGCATTGTCCTGACGGCATATGCTCCCCTTGGATCTGCAGATCGACCGGCACGGCTGAAAAAAGACGGCGAACCTTCTCTACTCTCAAATCCGGTAATTGCCGGGATAGCTGAAAAACACGGCATAACTGCAGGGCAAGCCCTGCTGAGATGGGGGCTGCAGAGAGAAACCGTGGTCATTCCAAAATCCGTTAATCCCGACCGCCTGAGAGAAAACCTGGCAGCAGCAGAACCTGGCCCGGCGCTTGACGGGGAAGATATTGCAGCCATCGCAACACTTGATCTAAAATATCGATATGTGGATGGCTCTTTCTGGACACCCCCGAAATCACCCTATACGATAAAAGAGTTGTGGGATGAATAGAGACATTGCCTTACTCCAGAACTTCTTAAAACCAGATAATTTGCTTATTCATGAGATCCAGCGTGTAACATATGAAGGAAGAGGAAAACCAGAACCTTTGAAACACGCTCTCTCCGATTATTGGTCACGCCGGGTTACTGATGATCACCGGCTGCTCCCAACGACAGGGTTCGACTAGCGGAAAGTCTCCTCACCGTATAAAAATAGAGCGAAGCAACAATAACACCTTTTATAACACTGCTGATGCTTATACACCACCAGACTCCGGTATATCCGTATGAGGTGAAACTGACAACCAGGAGTGCAGCCGGGATTCTCAGGCCGGTAAACAATACACTGGTAATAGACGGCGGTTTCGTTTTGCCGAGACCATAGAATCCCCCGGCAGAGGTGATCTCTATGCACATGAAAACCTGAGAAACTGCAAGAATCTTCAGATAGGTGGCACCGATTAACACCATTTCAGGGTCCTTTGAAAAAAGAGAAAAAATTTCCTCTCCCAAAAAGACAAAACCGACAGTAGCAATCAAGCCAAGGCTGATACTCAGGAAAAGGATACAGAAGTAGCCCCTGCTGATCCGGTCATATTCTCCCGCACCATAATTCTGGCCGGTAAACGACCCGAGGGCAGTGGAAAAACCAAGAGCCGTGCTCCAGGACAGAGCTTCAATATTGGAACCAACATTCTGTACCCCCAGTGGAATTGTGCCATATTGGGAAACTATCCTGGCAACACCCATGGAAAACAGGCAGAAAGCCACCTGCTGAACTGATACCGGCAGACCTACCTTAAAGATTTTACGCAAAATCGGTTTTTTCAATCCGGTTCTAATTTTCAGGCCAGGCAGAATAGAATCGGTTGATTTAAGCTTAAAAAGAAATACCAGAAACACCAGTAAATTTGAAATCACGGTGGCAATGGCCGCCCCTTTGGCGCCAAGTTCAGGAAGAGAAAAAAAACCGAAAATCAGAACCGGATCCAAAAATATATTTACCAGCAGTCCCAGTGAATTGACGAGGAAAGGGATCCTGCTGTTGCCCAGTCCGATATAGATCGAGCTGAAAACAAGATTTATCAATAAAAAAATGACACCGAAGGAGACAATTTGCAGATAGCTGACAGCGTCCTTCATCACTTCCGGCTCCAGTCTGAAGAACTGCAGCAGATCCGGGGCGAAGATAAAAACAGCCAGATTCAGAACGAACGACGAATATATGCCGAATGTCACCGCATTTTCAGCAACAGACCCTGCCAGATCCAGATCTTTTCTGCCTGAGGCCTGTGAAACGAGTGTTTCCGTACCTGACTTGAGACAGTAGAACAGTGCCAGCAGCAACCAGATAAAGAACCCGGCAGTAGTCACTGCAGTGACAGTTGCCGAGCCAAAACGGCCAAGCCAGATAACATCAGTGAGATTGTAGGCCATCTGGATAAATGACGTACCGATGATGGGCAGAGCTAATCTGACAAGTTTTGAAAAAATCGGACCTTCCGTTAAATCTGTTCGTGTCTGCATGGTAATGTGAATGTCACTCGATCTGGTAATTCCGTAACCCTTGCCAAAAGGCCGATAAGATATATTATGATTCAGTAGCCACTCTTTCTATTATCAATAACCGGAGTAATTACCATGAGAATATTATTTTTTGTTGCAACTCTGTTCTTCTTCACCTGTACTGCGACCCTGGCAGCGGATGGGTTAATCAACAAAACCAGCAGTCACAGTGTCCGGGTAACTATGGACAAATTTGAAAAGATCGTCAGGGACAAGGGGTTCAACGTTATCGCCAGAGTCAACCACGCTTCCGCCGCCATTAAATCCGGCTCTACCCTGCGGCCGACAGAGCTGCTTATCTTCGGCAATCCTAAACTCGGCACCCAGTTGATGCAGTCAAGCCAGACCATCGGCATTGACCTGCCGCTTAAAGTTCTGATCTGGGAAGATGATAAAGGTGTAGTAACCCTGAGTTACAATGATCCTTCCTGGCTGAAACAGCGGCACGCTATCAATGACAGGGATAAGGTATTTGCCAAGATGGCGGGAGCGATGGATAAATTCAGCAATGGCGCGATAAAATAAAATGACAGCACAACAGTACCCCAAAACCTTTTGTCCCATGCCGGGCATAAACGGCGGCATGCTCTCCCCGGAGAACCTTCAGCAGATCACTGATATTGTCAGCAGGTATAATATACCCATGGTCAAGGTAACCGGGGCGCAGCGCCTCTATTTTCACGGCCTTGAGCCCGCTGGCCTTGCCGAATTAAAGAGAGAGCTTCACCTTCCCGACAGCCTGCCCCATATTCGCAACCGGGTCCATTACGTCCAGGCCTGCCCCGGGAGAAAATGGTGCAGATACGGCAGAAAGGACACCAAAGATATATCTGCAGCCATCGGTGCCCTGGAGCTGTCCGGTCCTCTGCCCTATAAAGTAAAGGTGGGTGTTTCCGCCTGCCAAATCTGCTGCTGCGAATCGTGGATGCGGGATATCGGCCTTGCCGCTGAAAAGGACGGTTGGCGCCTGAGCTTTGGTGGAAATGCTGGAAGCAGGCCGCGTATCGGAGATCTGATAGCAGACGGGTTGAGCGATGGGGAGGCACTGGATCTTATAGAAAAAACGTTGAATTACTATCTGAAAACGGCAAAGTATAAAACCAGATCCTCCCTTTTTATGGAGCGTACTGATATTGACGAACTCAGGAGAAATGTTTTACCGTAGGGATCCAACCTTCAAGTTTAACCTGTTGCACTTACAAACGCCCCCCGGAGGGAGAGGAAACCGCTATTGGCCCTCTCCCCTGTTGCTCTATTTATCGGCTGATGCCCTGTGGGCAGCCAGAGCGTCTTTCAGCCACTTTTCTGTGGCAAACTCCTTCCCTCCGCACCGCACCTTATACTTTCTTCTTGTAATACTGCTCTTTGCAGCAATTTTGTCGATAAACATATCGGCTGTTTTGATGCGCTTTTTGACATAATTATATTTCATCTCCAGATGATCTCTTGCATCCCCGGCCCCATGTTCCGAACCATTACGAATAAAAACACAGTCACTGGCAGCGACAAAGGAGAGAAGATATTCTATTTCTTCATTATCAGCGGCAAAAACAATATTTGCGGAAATAAGGACAAAAAGAGAAAGAATAAGTGCTGAAAATTTCATCATGTTACCCGGTTGTTTATTGAAGTGAATCCATCTTTTGTGCAAGGCGAAATGTGACGGAGATAGGATTATGATCAGACGATGCTACAGGGTGAACCATATGTGAAACAGGATCCAGCCCGCGGTATAAAATATGATCTACCGGTTCACCGAAAAATGTTGCCCGCCCACCATTTTCAAACGGCATCGAAGTCAGACTCAGATCCTCCACCAGGAGATCGATAACAGCAGTCCGTTTGTCATTCCAGTTGTTAAAATCACCACCAATGATCAGGGGGCCGCTATGATTCTTCAGCAGATCTCCCAGAGCTTTGAACTGCGCCCTGTAGGCATCAAGACCAAGTGTAATATTAATGCCATGAACATTGGCCACCACCAGTTCTTCTGCTGAGCCGGCAATCGCATACCTGTTGATCAGGATGGTTTTTGGCAGACCGACAACCGGTTCCTTATAGCGCAGCCCGCAGCTTTCAAGGGAGTCAATTCTGGATGCAACCAGAACCCCGGTCTCCACTCCTTTATATTTGAAGCCACTGTTCAAATTCCAGTACAGTTTTTCCCGCTGCAGCAGTTCAAGCAGTTCATCACTCAATGAAGCTTCCTGCAGAAAAATAATATCTTTTCCTCTACTGAAACGTAAAAAATCGTCCATCCAGCCCAGTCGCTGCTCTTTATATATATTCCAGTCAAGAACGGCTATACTGTCCGGAGCAAGCTCTGCCGGTGCTGCAGCTGCCCCCTTAGCCTCACGAACGGGGAAGGTTTCACCGCAACTCCCATCAACTCTGGTCACCTGTTCCCCCGCTTTGGCAGAGACAAGCTGATCCTCCACCAGGACAAATGCGCAGCCAGAGGCAATAGTACAGAAAAACAGTATCAGAAGTAGTGGACAGGGAGTATCAGCCGGAAAAATCCGGTTAGAAAGAGTGCTAACCCGAATAAATCGGAATTTTAAAATGCTTGGATAAGTACCATGGTGCTTCACATAGGCATATAATTTCAAAATACACTCCGCAATTTCTTGTTTTTGGTTACAGAAGTTCCGGAGTAAGGTACTAACGCAGACAAGCTGCAAGTAAGTACCTTGGAAGTATATACCTATTTTTACGGCTGAATACTTCCCTCATCTCCTCGGAGTCTTCGCTTACCTGTTTTTTATTACTGCTTTTACGGAGTAAGGTACTAACGCAGACAAGCTGCAAGTAAGTACCTTGGAGGTATATACCTATTTTTACGGCTGAATACTTCCCTCATCT
>JAFDME010000243.1 GCA_019306075.1 Deltaproteobacteria bacterium
TGAAAAATCGTTTCCCGAGAGTCCAGCAGCTTTTCAAGTTCTCCGATTGCATCGCCGTAGGCGGCAGCAGCATCCCTATATTTGTTCTCAACCCGGTAATCGTCTCCTTCAGCCGCACTGTCAAGCACAACCTGATATTTCTCACCGCCCCATGCAGAAACGTTCTCCACCCCAGCACGCGCCTGCAGAGAAAGCAGATCCTGCAGCAGCTTTTCCGACTGCTCCGACCCGCTTTCTCCAGGCTCCACCTGCCCTGCAACGGATGGCAACTCCTGCCGTGCAATAGCGACCTTTGTGGAAGTTACCGCAGTTTTACCAGATCGCCCGGGCAGCAGGAAAAGTACTGCCGCGGTCGCTGCCAGCAGTAGAACCAGAAAAAACAGTGTGACCGGCAAAGCGAGGGATCGTCCTGCAGCATCTCCCGCACCCGACCCTGAACCCGGAGGAATCAGATCCGGTCCGGTTCCTCCCTTATTATTTGTGGATCGATGGGTACTCATGGTTGTGGATATTTTGCGGCAGGTGCACTGGTCGAGCCGGAATCGACTGTTGGCAGCAGACCGGTTTCCCGTGCATAAATCTGTTTCAGCATCGATCGCCATTTGGAGTACTGCTGTTCTGCAGAACCGGTAAGACGAATGGTCTTCCCATCCACTTCAATAACGAGCGGTTCAGCCTCTGCGCTAAATGATGTGTCAAGTTCTTCAATGGCATCTTTATTAATTCTGCTCTCCTCTCTCGTCTGAAAACCACTGTAAAGTGAATAGCTCCCTCCGGCAATCATCAGCTGCTGTAAAGGCTGAGTGCGAACAGCAGTTTCATAATTACCACCAATGCCGAGAGCAATAGCACCCACAATCGAGGTAATACCTATCAGCTGTTTGGCAAGAGCCTGCCGCTCAAGTTTTCTCAGAGTCGAAACTTCCTCCTGTCTGAATTTTCTCCAGTTAAGGTACGGCTGCCAGAGATCATGGTAATAAATATCATAATAATCATTTATGGCGTCAACCAGCATATCATCCCGGGCTTTTACCATCTCAACACGCTCCATCATCGGGTCATCTCTCGAGGGAAGCCTCTGAACAAACACTCGTCCGTCGCCAGTCATGCCAAGATAGTTATCTAAAGCATCAGGAGCCATTGAGTAGCCATACCTGATTGCTGCCACATTCCTTATCTCTTCAATATCCAAACGACTCAGACTGTTGCGGTACTGAGCGAGATCATTGGCAATTGTATTAAACAGATCCTGAAATGCATCCTTACGCTCCGGTTCAGTGTTGTAATATTCCTCAGACCTTGCTGTCTCTGCATAGAGACGGCGAAACCAGAGCACATTCCTGGCATCTGTCACTTCGACATTGAGGACAGCACTTTCTCCGTCAGAAAGTTCGATTTTCCCGCGCACATAAACCTCCGCTCCCACATCATCGCCAGGAACAACCCGAACCGCCCCCCAGTAACCCGTCCTCTGCAGGGTATGTTTTAGATGAATGGGCGCAAACCTGGATTCAGCCTCCCGGATCTCAGGGGATAACCCCCTCCGTTCATCAGGATTTTGAGGAAGTTCACCGGGATGAAAAATCCGTATGGAGACGTTCAACAATTCAGAATCCACCAGTTCATGACCGGGCACCATGGGAGCAACCTGCTCGCCCACCTGATTTCCCGGCAGGCCGGCACATCCGGACAGGATAAAAAGGATCAGAATTCCACCAATTCCATTATAAAAGAATAATCGCATAGTATATTCTCACCTGCAGATTTTTCAGGCTCCTTACTTCCCCTTATATTTCCGGTATTCTTCCCAGAGTTTGGCCTTGACCTCCGGGTCGGTTTCCTGCTCGGCCGCCTCTCTTAGCTGCTTTGCCACGATATCATCGTCATTCCGGGATAAATCCCTGTTACCCCGCGTAGGGGGCAAACCGGTCTGGCTGGTGCCGCTGCTGCCAGATCCCTGAGCAGCACTTTTGCCCGTGGAATTATTTTTCTCCCCATTTTTTTCAGAGCCCTTGCCCTTGCCACCTTTACCATTGTCACCGCTTCTTTTCCCACCACCATCAGTATCGGATCCTCCACCAGATTCCCCTCTCTCACGGGGTACATGAGCGGCAATCTGTTCCTGCTCCTTAAGCAGCATATCATCAAATTCACCAAGAGAGGCGGTAAAACCGTTTTCAATATCTCCTACCTGCTCTCCTTCTCCCCTGTCTGAAATTTCAGGAACAGAGCCATACTCCGATTCTGCCAGCGAACCATCACCACCAACAGGACAGGGCAAATCGGCAAGGGAATCACGGCCTTCATTTTTTTCCAGCTGATCACAATAATAGTATATTCGTCCATCAAGATAGGAGAGAAAAAGCTGAAAATCCTTTCGATCAATTTCTCTAGACAGGCTCTGTTTCTCCTCCTTTAACTGCTTGTCAACAATGTTAACTCTTGCCCTGTGCAGGGTAACAATAGTCTGCCGCAAAAACTGAGGTGAGGATCTACCAACCGCACCAAAGACAGCAGAACAGCAGAGAAGACCGGCACACCACCACACCCATGCCGCCACATGAAGTTGAAACCGCCTATCCTTTAACATTTTTTTCTTAAACCTCAATAAATCGTGAAACCACGGCAATAATTACAGCTGCGGTAAAGTGGTGATCGAAATTCGTGAACTAATCTGATTTTTTGCTGCTATCTGGGCGGACTGCCTTCATCCATATGACCAAGAGGTCGTTTAAATGTATAGCAAAACGCATCAAGAACCAATACATCACCGGCCTCTTGCGTATTCCCGGCAAGCAGTGTGAAGGGAAGGGAAACAACCCATACAACAGCGCCGCCAACACCGGCAATAAAGGCAAGGGGGCGCACCAGAACAGTGTCAACGAGCATTACAGTAGCTGTCGGTTCCTTCACCTGATAATATTCAGAGTCACAACCGGCTTCAGCGATTGATCCCCACAGTAGACCGATGCTGACACTCATTACCACAATCAGTCTGCAGACCCACACCCTGCCTGGAAAGCTGTTCATAAAGATCACCCTGTAGTTCATTATTTGGGATTAAAGAAGAGACATAAAAAAACCTGTTTTATATATCGTAAGCCAACACACCCATTTTAAGCCGGCAGTCACAAGATATTTCACCACACCACCACAAAGAGGGCGCTGAAAGCCAGCAGTGTACATATCTTTCATATATAGATATGGATCTATTTTACCCGCTCCTGATTTTATGTCTACTTTTTCCGTATCAGAACATTGCACCTGCACATACTGTAATATTTTACAGATCTTTATATAATACGACCTGCAGTCCTGAATAGGGTGCCGCAGCAATAAAATATAACCAGTAAAATTTCCTTTTTAATGATAGTTCCTATTAAAATAAAATTTGCATTTTGCACTCACCTGACCTACTTTGTAAAATTATAAAATTGACTGACACCTGAGATATTTTCCTTTCTTTCAAAATCGCTTTCCATCTTTTCTATGGAAGACAGTTTTGAATCTCAGCCACCACAACAGAGGAACTAATGCGATGACAACAACCCCCATGCAATATCTTGACAAGGCGATGGACAAAGTGCGTGATCTTGGTCTCCTTCCCCAGACAGGCGATAAACGGGAGGAGCCAATTGTTGCTCTTCTTAACCAGATAGCTGATATTGATCAGGATCGAATTGTCGCTATTGCCAGAACCCTCAACCAGGCCTCCTTTTTTAATGATGTCGTTCGTGAACAGGTTCAGGCAATGAAGATCAGTGACCGTTATGAAACGATCACAAACTCCTTCAAGTCTATCCGTGATGACGCCAAAAACATGGTCGATCAACTTGATGACGGCAAGATCTCCACTTTCGAGAGGGTCAACAACATATGGATGAAGGCAACCCGCGGCGATATAGCGGATCGTTTCGATAAAATCAAGGAAACCTATCTCGATGTGACAGAATCCACCCTGGATCAGATACAGCGTGAACAGCTGATACTTGATGCCTACCAGGATTTCCGGGGAGCACTAAAACAATCTGAAGTTCTGGCTCTTGAAGTCCTGAAAAAGGCGGATGCCCTCCTGCTGGAATCAAAAACAGCAGTAGAAACCGCCATGAAGAATGTTGATGCCCATCAGGGTGAAGAACCTGCTGAAAGAGCTAAACTGGAGCTGGCCCGTGATGAAAAGCTGCGTGAATTGCAGGATACCGAGAAACGGTACCAGATCGCCAAGGATCTCTCGGACAACCTCACCGTCAGTTACAATACCTCCGAAGTGGTAATGGCACGGCTGGTACAGACAACCAACGCCAAGGAACGACTCTACAGTCAGGCTATCAGTTTCTTTTCCACTAACGAAACTGTGCTTACCGCACTGACAGCATCTTTCACAGGGATGTTTGGTCTCCATGAGGCAACTCAGACAGTGGAGGCAATGAAAGAAGGTGTAAGTGAATCGATCGAGGTTTTATCAGAGATAGGCGGGAAGGTGCAGGAGGCTGCTATCAGGGCTGGATATGGACCGACAATCCGTGCAGATGCAGTAAAGAAACTGGTGGACTCGGTGGTCAATTTCCAGGAAAACTCCCGGACCATTATTGAAGAAATGCGCCGACAGTCAACTTCAAATGCCAAAGAAATCCAGGAAGCTGTCGAAGACGGGAAAAGGAGAATGGCCCGGCTGGCCGAACAGGGCAGCAAAATTCTTTCAACGAAATCCTCTGACAAACCTGCCTGATAATGAGTGAAGCGATGACAAAATCTGCCAATAACCAGCCTCTCGACGAGATCATGCTGGCCATGGATG
>JAFDME010000244.1 GCA_019306075.1 Deltaproteobacteria bacterium
AAACAATCTTCCCCGAATGGCAACACACCACTGGATATATTGAAAGAGCCTCTAACCCCGATAAACAAAAATCTTCTCACTCTCCATCCGGAACTTCACACCCTCACCGATTATCCCTGCACTCTCTGCAGCGTCTTTTGGATGGAGTATAAAAATAATCCTGCCTACCAATACTCAAATTTTGTTCCATCAGCACCTTTCAGCTGAAGTCAATCTAATTGGGATATGTTAAACCGGAGCGCTGTATTCACAACAAAAACTGACGTAATACAACCAATCCGGATCAATAAAAAATAAGTGATTTAATCACTTGTCAATTCACTCCCCCACACTGCCGTGTCGCCAGGACAGTTAAACCTAAATTAATAGGTGGGCATCCCTCATAGCAACTTCAGGAAATTCGCTAGCGATCTTCCTTACGATACCAGCGGAGGTACCCTGTTCATGAGAGTTGGCTCAACACACACTGATGATCACCAACAGTGCAGGGAAAAGATCAATTCTTCTTACTCTAACCGAACAAACAACATATTCAGATAAAAGTCTACAACGGAACCAGCCTCCCGGTCACATCAAATATCTTCCACCATAACAAGGGTGAAAAACAAGCAACTTCACCGGGTGTTTCTCACCAGTATCCGAGGACTTTTTCATACTTATTTACAACCTGAATAATTAACTATAGCAGACTTTCATCTAAACGAAAACAAATTATATCGCCCCCGTTCACTCCCCATATAACTTTGCCTTGATCTCTTCATTCAGTCGGACAATTCTGGAACCGGAGTCCTCTCTGTACTCTTCAAACTCCTGCTCCAGTTTTACATAGCGTGAAGCTATATTCAAACACGCAAGTATAGCCACCTTGGAAACAGGCAGGGTCCCGGAACTTTTGGGGGTATCAATTTCAACGAGGCTGCGGACAAGTGAAAGAATTGACTCAATTTCCTCCTCCGGGGCAGCAGTATAAAAGGCATGCTCCTGTCCAAGAAGTTCAAACTGTACCAGTCTCTCTTTGTCTGACATACCCTGCCCAACCCTGTACGTGTACCCGGAGGGGAATTTATTTAAAACTGCACCGAAGCCGCCCTCTCAACGCCTTACGATGTTTCCACAGAAAACAGATTCTGCTGTCCCTTCCCGTCCTCGTCCTCTCCGGAATCCGCGTCTCCTTCGGTCATGTCTTCGCCGTCAGACTGTTCACCTTCAAGACCGCCACTTTCGACAGTCAATGAAGATTCTTCAAACTCACTGTCATCCAGACCCAGTTCCCACTCTTCGATCTGGTCAACCATTTTATTTACACGCTGGCTGATCTCCTCCTGCTCACTATCTTTGAAACTTACGTTGTCGCGCAATCCCTCAATAATTTCATCACGCTCCCGAACATCCTGCAGCAACCTTTTCTTCTCTGCCCTCAATTCAGTGAAATTTTTAAGTAAATTCTCCACAAACTCTTCAAGACGCTGAAGTTCGTTATCCTGCTTCATTATAATGACTCCTTTTTATCCAGATAATTCAAACATTCATTTCAGTAAACATCAGTTACGACATACCAGATTAACACCCCAAAAGGGGGTATAAGTACCATGGTGCTATAAAAGGCACAAAATTTCAAAATGCACTCTGTGCCCTCACGGACGAACACAACTGACCGAGTATACCACGCCCTCTGCAGTCTGCAACATCAATCATATACGTGTATAATGCCAGCTTAATAGTCTGTCTTTATCATATGGCATAAAGCCATGGAATATCCGACTGTCATCGTCAAACACCAGAGGCAAAAAATGTTTATCGCCCTCCCACATAGGCAGTTTGGAAAGATCAGCAACGTCAACCCACAACAGATCTCCTTCCTCATTCGATGACCTGGGGGTCCCCTTAAAGCTGTCTATTCTAAAAATAAAACCAAACCAGTCTTCTCCAAAAGGACCAAACCCTGTCCAGTTTATCGTTCCCCTCAGCACCGCTTCTTCACAGGTTATACCGGCTTCCTCATATATTTCTCGAACCAGACAACTGTAAATATCCTCCTCCGGGATCATTTTCCCCCCAAGCCCGTTGTACTTGCCAAGATGCTGATCATCTTTTCTTTTATTTCGGTGCACCAGCAGAGTCTGTCTGCCATCCGGCGACAGGATATAACCTAGTGTTGCAACTATAGGGGTATACATCAATACCTGACTCCTTCACTTCATGTTTAAAAAAAACTGTCTGTCATACTTTCTGTCCGGCACAACGTAGTCCATTTTTTCTTTTCCACCCATAATTTAATATTCAGATTCCGATGTTCTCTCTGTTATGATATAATCCGAATAGTTCTCTTTACCTGTAACATATTGACATGCCATTCTTCAGTGAATAATCTTGGTTGCACGCACCATCGACAAAATTGATTGTCAATCAAAGCTGCAAAGCAACCCGGTCCAGACTTCCATGAGAATTTAAATTTTGAGACATTACCTTAGACCATCTCAAACATCGCCTCTTTTAAGGTATATTTTTTTTCTGCAACTGCTGCTCCTCTCCCTCCTCCCTTCCAGCGGAGTGGCCAGCCAATTATTCCCTCACTATCCGACCATAAAAAACAATATCATTTTCTGGGAAAAGATCTACTCCAGCTATTCGCTCAGCGACGCAGTTATACATGACTCTAACGATTTGTCCAGAATTTATGAGGTAATTCACCTGCTCGACCCGGATCTACCTGGTGCCCAACGAATTAACCGCAAGATCAAAGAAGCAACACGAAATAAATACTCGAAAATATTAAAAAAACTCTCTCAAAAAAGGAAGGCTGCTTCTGCGAATGAGAGAAGAATCGTATCCCTGTTTAAGGGAAATAAACGGTTTAAAGAGATGGCAAAGGCTGCTGAAAATGTACGCAGCCAGACCGGACAGAAGGAACGTTTTCTCACAGGAGTGGTCACATCGAGAAACTATATAAAAAAGATGAAACAGATTTTTCGGTCATATAATATGCCGGAAGACCTGGCCTATCTTCCCCATGTTGAGTCATCGTTCAATGTAAAGGCATACTCAAAATTCGGTGCTGCCGGAATGTGGCAGTTCACCAGAGAAACAGGCAAACGGTATCTGACAATCAACTACACCCTCGACGAAAGACTTGACCCCATTTCAGCCACTCACGCTGCTGCGCAGTATCTGAGAAACAGCTATGAAGTTCTTAACAGCTGGCCTCTTGCGCTTACTTCATATAACTACGGCACCTCTGGTACTCTCCGGGCAGTGAAAGAAAAGGGAAGTTATGAAAAAATTATTGCCGGTTACGACAAGGGGCACTTCAAATTTGCCTCAAGAAATTTTTACTCTGAATTCCTGGCAGCCCGCAACGTTGCAAAACAACTGGAGAAGAGCAGTAAAACCAGACACTATCCTGTTCCTACTGTCCGCTATTTCAAACTCCCGGGGTATGTTCATATCAGTCGCATTGAGAGTCACTTCGGCCTTACAAAAACAGAGATAAGAGACCTCAACCCTGCCCTTCGCCCTCCCGTATTTACCGGAGAGAAATTTATTCCAAAAGGATATCCCCTGAGACTTCCCGGCGACAGAAAGAACTACCGGGCCAACACCCCTGTTCCAGCCTCATTTTATGCCAAAACTCAAAAACGCAGTACATTTCACAGGGTAAAAAATGGCGAGACTATAGGCAGTATCGCAAATCTCCATGGTGTTTCTGTCACCAGTCTCAACAAAGTCAACAATCTCGACAAGTATGCAACCATTTACATCAGGCAGAAATTAAGGGTCCCGAACATCACTGTTCCAACCTCCGGAGGAAGTAAGGTACTCCAGCTCAAAAGGAAAAATAAAAAGTACGTCCAGAAATACCACCAGAACGAGACGGTTCCGCTGCTTACTGCACAAAAAAAAAACAGGCCGTCAAAAGGGTATGGGTTTTTCATTCCCCGGAAAGACCCGGATCTATATACTGTTTTCAATATCTTTAAAAAAGAGAGAAAAACCTACGGCTACATTACAGTTCAACCGGAGGAATCAGCGGGACTCTATGCCCAGTGGCTTGGGTCGACAACCGGGGAGATAAGAAAAATCAACCGCGCCTCATCATTCCCGGTAATAGTGCCGGGAGAAAAGCTGCTCCTTACCTTTGATAAACTAACAACCAGACAGTTTGAAGACAAACGGCTCGATTACCTCCGGGAAATTGAAGATGACTTCTTCTCAGCTTACACCGTGGTCGGACAAAAAACATACAGAGTGAATAATGGCGATACCTTCTGGGATCTCTGTTATAATAGATTCGAGATTCCCATGTGGCTGCTGGAACGATATAATTCCTCACTTAATCTGTCCAAGCTCAAATCTCCACAGGAGTTGATGATTCCTATTTTAAAGGCAATATAGAGACTTGTTGACAGAATTCACACAACTGAACTCCTGCGAACAGTCACAGTTAGTCTGTGAACTGATCTTTCAAGGTACCATTATCAAAACAAATATAATTTGAGGCAAATATGGATATTACCCAGGCAGTTAAAGAACTGAAAAGCAGACCTGATTTCGCTGACAATGTGGGCATGATTCTTATCCACAATGGTGTTGTCCGCAACTGGTCAAGAGGTGACAAAACAAAAGTTACAGCGCTTAAAGTTATCCCGGATTATGAAAAGATTGAAACTCTTCGCCAGGAATATCTCCAGCGTGACGGTATTTTTGAGATCATAATCGAAGCCTTCTCAGGAACGTTCCTTCCCGGAGATGATCTGCTCTACATCATTGTTGCCGGGGATATCAGAGAAAACATCAAGCC
>JAFDME010000245.1 GCA_019306075.1 Deltaproteobacteria bacterium
AAAACTGATTGCCGCCCTGTTGACCGGTACAGATTTATCAAAAAATTAATGCAGGATTCCAAAGTGATGAATGGTGTCGACCGGCAGACTTTTCTGAAAATTCTTAATGATCCTTCTGCTTATATTGAAAAACCATGAAGATAGCTTTTCTTGCTGGTTATAATGTCATTCATACGGTTCGCTGGGTTAACAGTCTTTGTGAGCGGGGCCACGATGTCCATCTGCTGTCACTTCACCGAAAAGGAGACAGGCTCGATCCCCGTGTTAAAAAAGTCCACTTTCCTTTTCCTCCTCCGGCAGGATACTACCTGAATGCACCCTTTGTTCGTTCCTATTTACGAAAAATTAAACCTGATCTTGTTAATGCGCATTATGCGAGTGGTTATGGCACTCTCGGGAGATTGAGCGGATTTCACCCTTATATACTTTCTGTGTGGGGAAGTGATGTTTACGATTTTCCGAATTATTCGGCCAGAAATCGTAAACTGGTGATAAAAAACCTTGCTGCTGCAAATATGGTCTGTTCCACAAGCCATGCAATGGCAAGGGTAACAGAGGAACTCTGCCCCGATCTTGCTGCAATACATATTACCCCTTTTGGCGTGGATACAAAAAAGTTTATTCCTGATCTCTCATGTGAAAAGATCGATACTATAACAATTGGAACAGTCAAAAGGATCGAAAATAAATATGGCATTGATATTCTGGTGCGATCTTTTGCTGACATATATGATACTTTGCAGACGAAAAACCCAAAGTTGGCGGACAAGCTGCGGCTGTTAATTGTTGGTGACGGCACTGAAAGAGAGAGGTTGATAAAATTGGCCGTTGAGCTTGGAGTAGGTGAACTGACGCAGTTTACCGGCAAGGTTGCCTATGCTGATGTCCCTGTTTTCCTCTCTAAGATGGATATTTATGCTGCTTTCAGCAGGCTTGACAGTGAAAGTTTCGGGGTCGCTATTCTTGAAGCATCCGGATGTGGTCTCCCCGTAGTCGTTTCTGATGTTGATGGTCCTGCTGAAGTTGTTGAGAATGGCAAGACAGGCCTGATCGTTCCCCGGGAAGATGTGACTGCAGGATCTGCCGCTCTTGGTAAATTGGTCAGTGATGATTCCCTTCGATCCAGGCTTGGAGCTGCAGGGCGAGAGCATGTTGTCGCTCATTATGATTGGGAGAAGAGTGTGGATATTATGGAAGGTTTCTATCGAAAAGTTGTTCACTTGAGGAAAGGTGAAAAACTGTAGAATGGTAAATTGCTGACTTATGAATTGGAAAACTAAAGCTCTGATTATGAGAGTGTGCGCAATAATGCCGGGTGGGCACACATTTTACACGCTTCTTCAAAGGCAATTTGGCAACCTCAATGATGACCCCTGGAGCAGAGTCGCAGTGCAGGAAGAAATGGCTCGCTGGTTGCTTAATGACAGAATAACAATAGAGGGGAAGGTCTTTTTTGAGGTAGGGACGGGACATAAACCAGTTATCCCTATATGTTTTTTTCTTATGGGTGCCGGGAAAGTCTATACCGTAGACCTTAACCGCCGAATGGACAGGAAACTCCTGAAAGGTGTCCTTGTCCACCTTCTTCATAAAAGGGAAACACTCATAGAAAAGTGGAAAGTTTTCACCTCTGAAGGGTTATTAACGCAACGTTTTGATATGATGCTTCATCGTAAGGATGAGCCGGAAAGGTTTCTTCAGGAGGCGGGTATTCACTATTTAGCGCCAGCGGATGCAGGATCAGTTGATCTCCCGGATGGCGAAATTGACTGCCATATATCTAACACTGTTATGGAGCATATAGAGCCTGCTGTTCTTTCAAAAATTGCCAGGGAAGCCTGCCGTCTGCTGAAAAAAGATGGTGTTGCATTGCATTTTATTGACTTGAGCGACCATTTTCAACATCAGGATCCATCCATCTCAACTATTAATTTTCTCAAATATTCGGAAAATGAATGGAATCGAATTGCTGGTAATGAGTATGCTTATACCAACCGTTTAAGAGCGCCCGACTATATTTCTATTTTTAATGAACTATCATTAAAGGTCTTACGTAAAGAAGTTCAAGTGAATAAAAACCAGCAATTAAGTACTGGGGTTGTACCTGACTCTTCGTTTGGCTCATACTGTGAGGAAGATATAAATACCACTGATCTGCGATTACTATTGCAAAAAAAAGAAGAATAAACAAAAGAAAATGGTTTGAAAATTTTATATCTTCATCAGTACTTTAATACCCCTGCCATGAGTGGAGGGACCCGCTCCTATGAAATGGCACGGCGTTTTGTTCAGTCGGGGCATGAGGTACATATAATTACCACAAGCCGTGAGGGTGACCATAAGAGTGGCAGTTGGAGGATGGAAATGGTCGATGGTATTCATGTCCACTGGATCGACATTTCCTATTCTAATTCTTTATCCTATTTACAGAGAGTGAGGGCATTCGTTCATTTTGCCTGGGCCGGGGCAATAAAGGCTGCCCGGGTAGGGGGAGATATTGTTTTAGCTACCTCCACTCCGCTTACAGTTGCCCTGCCAGGAATATATTCATCCAAACGTTTAAAGGTTCCAATGGTCTTTGAAGTACGAGATTTGTGGCCGGAACTACCGGTTGCTGTAGGGGCATTGAAAAATCCTATTCTCATTAAGGCGGCACGATGGCTTGAAAGATTTGCCTATCATAATTCCTCTCATATTATTGCCCTGTCCCCGGGGATGGCTGACGGCATTCGGGCGACAGGGTATCTTCCCGAAAAAATATCTGTTATTCCTAACAGCGCAGATATTAAAGATTTTCAGATCACTGATGATGAGACCGATATTTTTCTAAGAAAACATGGTGAAATTGTTACGGGTCCTCTTGTTGTTTATGCCGGTACCCTTGGTATCATTAATGGGGTTGACTACCTCGTTGATATAGCCGCCGAGATGATTCGTATTGATCCTGAAGTGCGGTTCCTTATTGTTGGAGGGGGAAAAGAGGCAGCTTTTATTGAGCAAAAAGCTGCTCATCTTGGAGTGTTGGAGGAAAACCTGTGGATGCTGCCGCCCATACCAAAAAATGAGATGCCTGCTTTATTGTCCGCAGCAACAGTTGCAACATCTCTTTTTATAGATTTGCCTGAGATGTGGAATAATTCAGCAAATAAATTTTTTGATGCGCTGGCAGCAGGAAAGCCTTTGATGATTAACTATCAAGGTTGGCATGCTCGTCTTCTTGAGCAAAGTGGTGCAGGTATTGTTGTGCCGCCCGGTTCGCCTGAAAAGGCAACATTGCTCCTTCATGAGTTGCTTTGCAGTGAAGAGCGTCTCGTGAGTGCTCAAGTCGGGGCACGTCAGCTTGCTGAAAAAAAATTCAATCGTGATGACCTTGCTGCGGAACTGCTGGATATCTTGCAACAGACAGGAGAGAAATAACAGGTTATCGGTGAATAAAAATCCACTACCATTTTTCCGGAAGCGGGTGGTGGAGGATGGCCTCAGAGAAATTCCTCGCCGTGTAGGAAAGATCCACTCCGGATGGAAACAGGCCATTTCAGTAAAAGTGCAAAACACTCTACACCAAGAACCATGACCAACCAATATCAAAAATAATATCGAAGAAGGCAGATAGTTTTAACCTTCAAAAAGAATATTGAGCATGTTTCCTACAGTCAAAGTCACGGAGTTACGTACTCAATATTTTGTTCAAAGGACGGCTGTTACTTATTTACATAAATAGTATTAAGCATTGAACCGGATGTCTTGCTTGCAACCCTGATCCAAACGTTTTTGCCCATAGAGAATGCTGTCAATGCTGTGGCCAGTGCCTGGTCTGCAATTGCATTATTGGGATAAAACTGAGCATAACTGCCCCATGATGTATCACTGAGACATTTGACACCTATCACATTGTCACTGGCAGCTGAACCACCGACACCGGCAGCTGAGCCAACTTTCATAATTTGGGCATTCTTGCAGTCAGCAGCCATCGAAGTTGATATAACAGGCAAGGTTATAGCAACACAGAGACCCAATACCAATAATGCTTTTTTTGTAACATTCATAATCAATCCTTTCTCCCTTAGAGAGACTCCGGTTTTAAAGGGGGCAGAAAAAATACAATCTTTATAAGCGTCAGCTTGAATACTCACTATCGCCTATATTGACCATTCCCGCAAAGAACCCTTCGTTTGTAAAGACAATTTAGCAGTTGAAAATCTGGACATCTATTTTAACGCTACTTCTATACTGAAAATATCACATAGTCAAGTGATCTTCAAACTTTTTCGACTGTTGAGCGAGTAAACGTTTATGTTCTCCACGAGTAATACCTATTTCCGGCAGGTATTCAGCATCATCTTGCTGCTGTGTTTCAAATTCTGAAACCTGGTTTTTCAGCATTTCGCGCTGCTCACCACGGGTCATACCTGTTTCTTCCAGTACAGCCTTGTCATTGCTTAACTCATGGTTAAAATCGGCTTCCTGTTTTGCAAGCATCTGCTGCAGTTGTCCCCGTGTCATGTCAAGCTCAGTCAGGTACTGATCCGGATTCTGTTTTTCCTGCTCAAATAGAAGTCTCTGCTTCTCATGCATGCTCAGCAACTCACCCCTTGTCATGCTGACTTCATCAAAAAACTCATCCATATTTTTACTGTTTGCCACATACTCTTCAGACTGTTTAGCATGCAGAGATCTCAGCTCACTTAGTGGAATCCCCAGATCGGTAAGGTAAATGCCATCCAGCGTTTTATCTGTTGAGACATACTGAGATTCACCAAAACTCCGAACAAATAAAATCTTCTGCTGACGATCCAT
>JAFDME010000246.1 GCA_019306075.1 Deltaproteobacteria bacterium
CGTAGATAAGGATGCACTGCTGCAGGCCGGAATTATTAAAAAAGGGGTTCTGGTGAAGGTTCTTGCCAACGGCAAAGTGACCAAAGCGCTGGATATCAACATTGATAAAATCAGTGCTTCTGCGAAGAGCAAAATTGAAGCAGCGGGTGGAAAAGTAGTCATCTCCGATCCCCCGGAAGGTGAGTAATTTCCCTTGTATATATTGAGATTGTAGTTTACTGGTAAGTAGTTGATACTATAGTGAATCACTGCAAATAGCAGCCTATGGCTGCACGTTTGTAACTTGTCTCGGAATTTGTACCCAATTTTCATAAAATCGACGCGTTGGTATCAGAGTGAAAAGAGTTACCTGTTTCAGTTGTTAATCAGTGTAAACCTTTGATCGATACGCAGATAGGATTATATAATGAGCGGATTCAAGAGTGCTGCTAATATACCAGAGTTGCGAAGGCGGGTTCTCTTCACCCTTATCATGCTCGCTGTTTACAGGATGGGTGTTCAGATACCGACGCCGGGTATCAACGGTGAGGCACTCTCTGCCTTCTTTGATCAGAATGCAGGAACGCTGTTTGGTATGTTTAATATGTTTTCCGGCGGGGCACTTGCAAATTTTTCTATTTTTGCTCTTGGTATTATGCCATATATCAGCGCCTCTATTATTATTCAGCTGATGACGGTGGTTATCCCGCAGCTGGAAGCACTGAAAAAAGAGGGAGAAGCCGGAAACCGTAAAATCACGCAGTATACACGTTATGGTACAGTTCTTCTTAGTGTAATTCAGGGTACTTTCATCGCAACCGGTCTTGAAGGAATGACCGGGCCCGGCGGTGCTGCCATTGTACTTGATCCCGGTATACAGTTTAAACTGATGACCATGCTTACTTTGACCTCCGGTACAGCTTTTATCATGTGGCTTGGTGAGCAGATGACTGAGCGGGGTATCGGTAATGGTATCTCTCTGATTATTTTTGCCGGTATCGTTGCCCGTGGGCAGGCAGCAATAGTTAACTCTATTCAACTTATCCAGGCCGGGGAGATAGCGCTTTTCTTTGTACCTTTTCTCGTTCTTTTCATGTTTTTTATAGTTGCTGTGATTGTCTTTTTTGAAACGGCCCAGAGACGTATTCCCATCCAGTATGCAAAGAGGGTTGTAGGGAGGAAGGTATATGGAGGGCAGAGTTCCCATCTCCCGCTGAAAATTAATATATCCGGGGTTATTCCTCCAATTTTTGCCTCCTCCATTATGATGTTTCCTGCCACTATCGGCAGTTTTATTCAGATTGACTGGGTACAGAGGATTTCTGCGGCTATGTCGCCCGGGACCTTTTATTACTATGTCTGTTATATCGCGATGATCGTTTTCTTCTGCTTTTTTTATACTGCAGTTCAGTTTAAACCTGATGATGTCGCGGAGAATCTGAAGAAGAATGGTGGTTTTATCCCCGGTATCAGACCAGGGAAAAAGACTGCTGATTTTCTTGATAAGATACTGACCAGGCTGACAGTTGTCGGGGCAATATATCTCAGTGTCGTCTGTGTTTTGCCGACTCTTCTGATATCTCAGTTTAACATACCGTTCTTCTTCGGTGGAACGGCCTTACTTATTGTGGTTGGAGTCGGTATTGATACCATATCCCAGATTGAATCCCATCTGCATATGAGAAATTACGAAGGATTTATGAAGCAGGGAAAAATAAAAGGGCGTCGGTAGGTTGTGGCAGCATCAACCAGGGCAAATGGTACAGGACGTTCCATTGTTGTAAAGACAGTTGCCGAAATCTCAGTAATGCGGGAGGCCAATCAGATTGTTGCCGAAACCCTTACAATGTTAAAAGGGCTGGTTGAACCCGGAATTTCTACCTGGGAACTCGATATGGCTGCTGAAGATTTATGTTTGAAGCGTCATGGCAGGCCAGCGTTCAAGGGGTACAGGGGATTTCCCGGCAGTCTCTGTGTTTCAGTAAACGAAGAAGTTGTACATGGTATCCCTTCAAGGAAGAAGAAGCTGAAAGATGGTGATATTCTCTCCATTGATTTTGGGGTCGAGTTCAGAGGCTTTTTTGGTGACTCTGCAATCACTCTGCCAGTCGGAAGGATTCAGGCTGGAGTCCTCAGGTTGCTTGAGGTCACGGAATCTTCCCTGAAAAAGGGTATAGAGCAGGTGACAGCCGGGAATCATGTGGCTGATATTTCAAAGAGTATACAAGGACATGTTGAAAGGCACGGCTTTTCAATTGTCAGGCAGTTCGTCGGACATGGCATAGGCAGTGCGTTGCATGAACCTCCGGAGATACCAAATTTTTTCCATGGTGAACGTACTCCCCGGCTGCTTCCAGGTATGGTTCTGGCTATAGAGCCAATGGTTAATATGGGTACACATAAGGTAAAAGTCTTAAAGGATGGGTGGACTGTCATTACAGGTGACAGGCAGCCGTCAGCTCATTTTGAGCATTCAGTTGCGGTTACTGATGGCGAGCCAATAGTATTAAGCCGTCGTGAAAATTAGACCTTAGCTAAAAAAAACTTCTCTTTTTTGAAGAGATGTATTATATTTCACCGATTTTAATTGAAGCATTGATTACTCAGGGATTTCCATGGCTAAAGAAGAAGCGATTGAGGTAGAGGGCACTATTATTGAGCCGTTGCCTAATGCAATGTTCAGAGTCGAGCTTGACAATGGGCATAAGGTGCTGGCACATATTTCAGGTAAGATGCGGATGCATTTCATCAAAATTCTGCCTGGCGACAGAGTTACCATTGAACTTTCTCCCTATGATTTGAGCAGGGGAAGGGTTACGTTTCGGGCGAAAAACGCCAAAAAGAAAAAATAGAGTCTGTAATCATGAAAGTACGAGCATCAGTAAAAAAAATATGCAGTGACTGTAAGATATATAAGCGAAAGGGTGTTGTACGCGTATCTTGTAAAGTTAAGAAACATAAACAGAGGCAGGGATAGGCAGGTTTGAATTTTATTTACCTGCTTCTTCCAACCCGACAAGTCGGAATTTTTTTTAGTATGGCTGGATAAGTACCATGGTGCAATACATAGGCACATAATTTCAAAATACACTCCTCAATTTCTTATTTTTTATTACAGAAGTTCTGGAGTAAGGTACTAAGGAGATAGATCTTGGCACGTATATCAGGAATTGACCTTCCGAAAAACAAACATATTGATCGCGCACTTACTTACATACATGGTATCGGCCTGACATCGGCCCGCAAGATTCTCGATAAGGTGGATCTGCCTTATACCATGAACAGTGATGATCTGAATGGTGATGATGTTAACCGTATCAGGAAGGTGATTGAAGGGGAGTATACCGTAGAGGGTGATCGTCGGCGTGAGGTGTCAATGGACATCAAGAGGCTCACTGATCTCGGTTGTTACCGGGGACGTCGGCATCGTATGGGATTGCCCTGTCGCGGGCAGAAGACAAAGACCAATGCCCGAACTAAAAAGGGCCCCCGCAGAGGGGCTGCCCGTCGTAAATAGACGATCATAACACAGGTGTAAATATGGCTGTAGCAAAGAAACGAAAGGTGAAGAAGAACATACCTGAGGGTATTGTTTTTATATACTCCACATTTAATAATACAATAGTAACAATTTCCGACAAGCAGGGCAATGTGGTTTCATGGTGCAGTGCAGGTGTTTTAGGGTTTAAAGGTTCTCGCAAGAGTACACCATTTGCAGCTCAGAATGCCCTTACCGATGCCGCAAAAAAGGCTGCTGATGTCGGTATGAGAAAGGTTGAAGTAAAGGTTAAAGGTCCTGGTCCAGGCCGCGAGGCTGCATTAAGGGCTCTGATTAATACCGGGTTTGAAGTCAGTCGTATATGCGATGTTACTCCAATTCCGCATAATGGGTGCAAGGCTCCCAAGCGTCGTCGCGTATAGTTTTTTTTGAATCTACTCAGCTGAAATTTGCAGGAAACTTACTGGAAGCTGCTTTTAAATAAATTGAATGGAGGCCAAAGTTGGCTAGAAATATAGGTGCTGCATGTCGTAGGTGCAGAAGAGAAGGTCTGAAATTGTACCTCAAGGGAGACCGCTGTTACTCCGATAAATGTTCTTATGAGCGGAGAGCTTTTGGTCCCGGTCAGCACGGACAGGCAAGATTTAAAAAACTTTCAAACTACGCCATTCAGCTCCGTGAAAAACAGAAAGTAAAAAGCATGTATGGTATGCTAGAGAGTCAGTTTCGCCTCTACTTCCAAAAGGCTGATCTGCAAAAAGGTGTTACTGGTGAAAACCTCATCATACTCCTCGAAAGACGGTTGGACAATGTTGTTTTTCGTTCCGGATTTGCAGCTTCCAGAAGTCAGGCTCGTCAGCAGGTTCGCCATAAGCATATCCTTGTTAACGGTAAGAAGGTCGACATTCCATCTTATCTGATTTCCGACGGGGATATTGTTACGCTGAAAGAGAAAAGTCGTGCCAATACCGCTATTAATGAAAATCTTGAGGCTGTCGCGCGAAGAGGCGTTCCGACCTGGCTCGAACTTGATAAGGACAACTACAAGGCAACAGTGAAAGCACTTCCGAACAGGGAAGAGATGACTATGCCTATACAGGAGCAGCTCATAGTAGAGCTTTATTCCAAGTAATATTAACTTTTCTGTCAGGAATGATCCTCAGGTTCTATGGATTTTTGATTTAGACGAAGGTGATATTACTAAGATTTTGATGATAAGCATGGAAGGTAATTTATGACTCAGGCTGCCGACGAAAAAATACCGTTTTACCGTAACTGGCATGAACTGATTAAACCAGAGAAGCTTGAAGTTGACA
>JAFDME010000247.1 GCA_019306075.1 Deltaproteobacteria bacterium
CTATTTTCGGCATATTCTGTCTTCTCATCTATGTTTCTTTTCCTGCAGCCCCCTCAGCCTTCTCCCTATCTTCATAGGACTCACTGGTCAACTTCATTATCTGGGATTGGTAAAACCGTCGTTTGCTGACATCCGCTTCCATTGCCATCTTCTCGGTCCGGACCGCTTCATCCACGAGACCGTTGGCCCAATAGGCCGTTGCCAGGGTATCGAGAATATATCCCTTGGGCTGCAGGGTTGCCGCCCCTCTTGCAAGAGTCAGAGCGTTAAGGGGATCCCTTACCGAGAGATCCTCACTGGTGAGAAGCAGCCAGGCAAGATTATTCATGATTTCGGCATTCGCAGGATTCATTGCGTACGCTTTTTCATATGCGGACAAAGCTTTTTTATTCATCTTTCTGCTCAGCATCAGATCGCCGATCATACGCTGCCAGAGAGCACGATCCGGCTCCTGCCTGGCCTTCTGCAGCAAAATCGCTTCAGCGTAATTTTCCTGATACTGCTGTTCAAGCCTGTCCGTTGGAATCTGACGAACAAGAGAAACAGCGATCAGTATCATTGCGAGGTAGGCAATGAGGCTCAATCGCACTTTTTTATTATGCTGTTCTATACGCTGAGGTTCCCTCTCTCCCTGCTCCAGGCAGTCAATACGCTCAGCAATGCTGAAATGGTGCCAGTTTGGTTCATCCCGGATATTTCCGCTCAGTACCGCAATTTTTTCAAAGGCTGATACCATAGCCCGACTGTTGCCCATAGCGGACAAGGTATATAGATCCGCCTGACGTTCAAAATTGCGAATAAAATAGCCGAAAAGATACCTGAAATAGACAACCATAAATAAAAGCAGGGATACAGCCCCGACGATGGTGACGATATTGCCCGGTGCCAGCTCCTGTTCAATGATGATCCTGTTTAAAAAATCAAATGAAAGCATCAGATAGACAGAGGGCTCGGCAACCAGACCGGCAAGCAGACTGAATCCGGCAATAAGAAAAACATAGAGAAGGAGGTGGCGCTTCTTCACATGGCCTATCTCGTGAGCCATAACAGCATCAAGTTCGTCCCGGGTAAGTGCCTCAATAAGAGCTGGAGTTATAAGAATATACCTCAGTCCCGGGACGACTCCGATAACCCCGGCGGTAAGAGCTCTGCCCTCAAAAAGCGGCCAGAGATAATAGTCAGTCTTAAACTCCAGCTTTGCACAGAATTCGTCAAGATGATTCTTCAGTGAACCCTCGGGCAGTTTTTTACACCCCCACAGCCGGCGCACGAGAGGCGGGAAAAAGAGGAGAACAAAGAAGAGAAAAATCATGAATAAAAACAGATCACCCCATTCTGAAGAAAAAAGCTGATGCACTCCCGGAAACGGCAGCAGGGCAACGAGATCATAGAGAAGAGAGAGGGCAATCCAGGGCAGAACTATGGGCAGATTTGCCTTCAGATTCGACAGAATAAAACTGGTGGTGGAATATTTCTGACCGAAGATCTGCTGATAGTTTTCCCTTCCGGCCCGCCACATAATGCTCAGATAAAGAACAAAAAACAGTAGGCCGGCAACATTAACCAGCCCCGGCATACTGCTGCCAAGGGAGAGATGTGTGAGATAATACTTTACATCACAGAAATAGAGGGTTGCCGCAAAAAAACAGAGGCCGGTTACGGACAGTTGCTTTTCAGCTCTGAAATACCCTGCAGCCTCAGTCGTCCCGCCCCGTTTGAATAATCTGTCGGCAAGCAAGCCATATCCCGCCAGCAGAAGGAAAAAAACCGCCCCTCCCTGCCAGGCAGGCAGCAGCGGTGAGGCCGGTGCACTGGTCACACTGAAGAGAAAGATCGCTACGAGAAAGATGAGTAAATTGTTATACATTTATAGAGTTCCTTATTACACCGTTATATCCTTCTGTCTTTTGCTTTTCCTGACAGCCTGCAGCCTGTTAACTTGAGGTGCGTCGGGTTAGAGAATAATTATACTTTCTTTTTTGGCAACACCGCCCTCCAACCTATGGACTATTCTATCATATTCCGGAAAAATAAATGGTTTTTTCATTTTCCATCCGTTTTCCATTGACATTAAAGCATCAGTCGTTTTATATAAGTGGTTTTATGATTGACAGGGGCGCATAGCTCAGTTGGCTAGCGCCATCGGCTCATAACCGATCGGTCGTAGGTTCGAGTCCTACTGCGCCCACCATTGTATAACAGTGTCTGGTTGAAAATAGATCACAGGATCATTGAAGATAAGAGTCTTACGCATACAAAAAAGGGGAGGAACAACACCCCTTACTTTCGCATCTTGTTTTGGCCAAAAGAGCCAAATCAGGCAAGGTGAGCTAAAAGGTACATCCCCAAGGGGTGTACCTTTTTTTATTTGGTGCCCTGAGTAACCAGTTTTTTCTTATGCAAAATAACCGGTTACCCGGGGCAGTTATCCCGTTTATCGGGACTGTAACTGAAAATTAGTGGAAGAACATGGCTCCACCCGTTAAAAATATTATCAGCTTCCTCAACAAAGAGGCACCCTTCAGTCTTGCAGAGTCATGGGACAATGTGGGCCTCCTTATCGGCAATCCCGAGCAGGAGATAACCTCCATCCTCATAGGACTTGACCCGACCAATTCACTCATAGATGAGGCACTGGTTCTTGGGGCAAATACTGTCATAACCCATCACCCTGTTATCTTCCGGCCGATCCCCGCTATCAACACCGCAAATCCTGAAGGAAAACTGCTGGAGAAAGCCCTGGTAAACAAAATCGCCATTATTGCCTGTCATACCAATCTGGACAGTGCGGCGGATGGAGTCAGTGATATCCTCGGCTCCCTGCTTGGCCTCACCGGTCTCACACCCCTTCTTCCCGCGAATAAAGAAAAACCGGCAGAAACTACCGGACTGGGCCGTATTGGCAGCTTCAGCACCCCTGTTGCAACCGGGGATTTTATACAGCAAGTAATGGAGGCGCTGAATCTTCGTTCTCTCCAGGTGGCAGGTAAGATCCCTGAAATGATCACCACAGTCGCCGTCTGCGGCGGCAGTGGTTCTGACCTGGCCACGGAGGCATTTGCCCGTAAAGCGGATATTTATCTTTCCGCAGAGATCAAACACGATACAGCCATATGGGCCGGTGAAAACAACTTTTGTGTCATTGATGCCACCCATTTTGCTACGGAACAGCCGTCAGTCGGCCTTCTTGCTGAAAAGTTAAAACGGGCCGCTGATCGTGAGAAATGGAATATTACAATCAGACAATCAGAATCTGAGCACCACCCTTTTACCCAGATTGACCGAAATTACTCAACCAGAGTGTAAACCGTATAATGAATTATTATCTGTCGGATTAGACCCCGGCAGATAATACATACTACAGGAGAAAAATCTTGAACGAACTTATAGCTCAACTGGTAGCTCTCCAGGCCATTGACCTCGAGATTGACAGAATAGACAGTGCAGTAAAATCGGAACAGGACAGGCTTGATGACCGGATTTCAGCCCTCGCGGAAAGAGAAGCTGTCATTAATCAACTGCAGGAAGAAATGACCTCCCATGACCAGGAAAGGCGCACCCTGGAAGATGAAGTGGCTGACAAGATGAATCATGTCAGAGAGCGGCAGTCTAAAATGATGCAGGTGCAGACCGGCCGGGAACAGACCGCCCTCCTCAAAGAAATTGAAGATGCAAAAAAAAGTGTCAAAGATAACGAGGAAAAGATCATCAGCCTTATGGAGTCGATTGAGAAGCTGAAGGGCCGGATAGAAGAGGAACAGAATCTTCTTAAGGGTGAAAAACAGCTGGTTGCTGAAGAAACAGAAGAAGTGGGCACCAACATAGACAAGATTAACAAGGGAAAGAAAACCAAGGATAACGGTCGCAAGAGACAGGCCAAACAGATTAAAGAGAACACCCTGCGTAAATACAACACCCTGCGCGAACGGCGGAATGGTCTGGCTGTGGTAAATGTCATAGACGGAGTATGTCAGGGTTGTTTCATGGCCATTCCTCCCCAGAGGTTTAATATGCTGCTCAAGGGCGACACGATGTTTGACTGCCCGACCTGCCAGCGTATCATGTATCATGAACCGCCTTCTGAAGAGGACGAATAACCCCATCTCTTATACGATGGCGTCGTAAAAAAGGGGATAGATCTTTTTTCCTTCCATCTTTCACGATTACCAGCTACATTCGGAACTGGAGCGGGTGCATGATCGCTCCGGTCAACTGACCGGAGAGGAAAGTCCGAACTCCGCAGGGCAGGATGGTTCGTAACGCGAACCCCGGGTGACCGGGGGAAAGTGCCACAGAAAACAAACCGCCCGGCCAGGTGCCGGGTAAGGGTGAAACGGCGAGGTAAGAGCTCACCGCTTCCATGGTGACATGGGAGGCAGGGTAAACCCCATCCGGAGCAAGACCAAATAGGGAGATGTTTGAGAATAGCCCGTTCGAAATCTCCGGGTAGGTTGCAAGAGGTGTTGAGCAATCAACATCCCAGTGAAATGATCATGGCTCTTCACAGAGTACAGAATTCGGCTTATAACCCGCTTTTTTTCAATGAATCATGTCTGGCTCACTCCTTTCAGGCCCAACCTGAAATTGGTCACCTTATTTCTCTCTTCCGGCAAAACATAACAGAGCCATGACAATTACTGCTGCTATAATTCCTGCTGCCGGATTCGGCACGAGAATGGAATTTGATCACCCTAAACAGTTTCATCAACTGGGTGATGCGCCGATCCTTATCCACACGGTAAAAGCGTTTCTGCGTAACAGTCATATTGACCAC
>JAFDME010000248.1 GCA_019306075.1 Deltaproteobacteria bacterium
TATTTCACCGCCGGCAATGCTGGAGCTGGTCAACCGGCTCGAGTCATCCGGTGTAATCAGGAAATATTTTGCTCTCCTCGACCGGGAGAAAACCGGCTTCGGCCTGATGGCTATCATTATTATTTCACTCAGTCTCCATCAGATATCCTCCCTGCAGCAGGTAAAAGAGCGCCTGATCATTCTTGACGAAGTAATTGAATGTTACCAGCTGACGGGAGATGTCGATTTTATGCTGAAAGTAGCGGTGAGAGATATGCCCAGTTATACAGCCTTTATCAATGATAAACTCTCCTCCATACCGGGTATCCAGAATATCCGTACCTCTTTTGTCCTGGACACCTTAAAGAGTACAACGAAACTGCACATGAAGGAAGAATGAACGACTCCCCCGCAGTTGCTGTTGATTTCTCAGTTAAAGGTGTGTATACAGGATTCCGCAGGTGCACGTTGAGGAGTCTGTCCGAGAATGTTCTTTGTTCAAAACATACGCTCTCAAACCAGATTCCCGCACATGGTAAAAGGAAAGACGGTGTGAATCCGTCACAAGCCAGTCCTTGCTGTATTCGAAATATGTGACAGCTGATATCACCATAACATGATGATATCATATATTAACCTTAAGTATATTCGTCACTGGATCCCCCTCCGGGAAGACGGCTGTTTCACAGGGTAATTCGTAAGTCAGAAAGCCTGCCTGCACAGGTGGATTCAAGACCGAACCACCTTCAGAGTAAACCACTGGAGTCCTCTGTATCTGGAAGTGTACTGTCTGTTTCTCAGACTGCACTGTTAACCGGATACGGAGACTTTTTTCCCATCACGATATTCTCCGTATCCCCGATATTTGACCACGCTGTCAAGTGGGAGGAATGATATGGAATTCGATAAAAACAGGCAGTTGGGCGATTTTATAATCCGCCTTATTGCAAAGCAGGATCTTACCAGGGAGGAATCATATGAGGGATTCCGCATGGTGCTGAATAACGAGGTAACCGATATGCAGCAGGGTGCATTTCTGGCCGCACTTACCGCTAAAGGTGAAACTGCGGCTGAGGTGGCAGGAGGATGGCAGGCTGTATATGATCTCGACACCAAAAAAGTCGCGCTCGACGGTATGGAAGTTGTCGATAACTGCGGCACCGGCATGGATACATTCAAGACCTTTAATATCAGCACAGCTGCCTCACTGGTTGCTGCTGCGGGAGGAGTGAAGATTGCCCGCCACGGCGCCCGTGCCATTACCTCCTCGTGCGGAACGGTTGATATGGCAGAGTATTTCGGTGTTGATATGGAGTGTGACGTTGAAACAGTCGCCCGCAGTATAAAAGAAACAGGTATTGGTCTTTTTAACGGCATGAGTCCCCGGGTGCATCCCATGGCCCTCAGCCGGATATTATCCCAGATCTGTTTTGGCTCTCCGCTGAACATAGCTGCCTCTATGGCCAACCCTGCCCTGCCGAAAATTGCGGTACGCGGCGTCTACTCCCCCGCACTTCTTCGTCCGGTGGCTGAAGTTATGCAGTCCATCGGTTACAGAGACGCAGTTGTGGTCTATGGTGCAATCTCCGGCAGCGAAAAAGGTATGGATGAGGCCTCCGTCTGCGGTCAGACCCACGGCATCCACCTTAGAGAAGGAAAACTTACTGAAATTTCATTTGAACCGGAACAGTGCGGGCTGAAAAAACACGATGCAGCAGCCCTCGCAGCCGATCCTGATCGGAAAAGTGGTGCGGTGAAAATGTGCCGATTACTGGCTGGGAAGGGAGACAGGGCTCGCTGTGACGCCGTTGCTCTTAACAGCGCACTGATTTTCTATGTCAGGGGAATGGTTGAGACCATAGAAAAAGGTGTTGAAAAAGCACAGGAACTGCTCCTCTCCGGGCAGGCCCTGAAACTCCTGACACGATGGGTTGAGGTGCAGAACAGCGATCCCGCAAAAGGACTGCAAAAACTAGCTGATCTGCAGAAAATATCGGAAATAACACCATGACAGAGTTGCTGATGATCAAGGCGGGAGAGAATTACTTCCGCTTTACGGATAAGAGTTACCTGCAATGTGAACTGAGCAGGGGGTCCGTTTTCCCCCTTGACGGGGCAGAAGAGGTAAAAGAACTGTGTACAACCCTGCATGAAGATGGAATCAGCGATGCCCGCCTTGTAAAGCTGACAATTGTGGAAGAACCATATCAGGAAAAGGCGTCTGCTGGTAGCTGAGTTTGAGCGGTAATCAAGCGATACTCTGCATACCTTCCATCGTCCAGACAATTTAGACTGCGCATTTTGTCTTGATTTATGTTATTCTCAGTTTGTTATATTCCGGCTGTTCTTCACCACGTCTTACCCGCCTTCCTCCGTCATTTGATTGTATCCGGAGGGGCGTCGTACATCATAGGGTTGTAGTTGCAATTATTTTATATGAAAGCCATGTAACATTCGGGGGCACAGGAATTCGAAGGAGTATTGACACAACAATCCTTCGAATCCCTGTTACATCACTTTCATGTTTCGTTGTGAAGTTCATTTCATAGATGTTAGACAAAAAAACACTAACCTAAAAAGGAGACAACATGAATCGAAAAAAACTCGTTCCAATCATCCTGGCCTGCATTCTGTCGCTGGCCTTAACGGGCATCAGTTTTGCCGGAACACTCAGTGAAATTGTTAAACGGGGTGAGCTCCGTGTAGCAGTACAGTCAGGTGCGGCACCCTATGCATTTTTTGATAAAAACGGCAAACAGGCCGGTTCCATGATTGACTTCACCCAGGGAATGGCTGATGCCATGGGCGTCAAATTGAAAATTCTTGACTTTGACTGGGATGGTCTGATTCCAGCCCTCCTGTCTGGAAAAGCCGATATCCTGGCAGCCGATATGACGCCAACCCTGAAACGGGCATTAAAGATCACCTTTACCGACCCCTGGATCTACGTACAACCATGTATTTTCACAAAGACCGGCGCCAGTTTCAAAACTCTTGAGGATGTGAACAAGCCCGAGGTAACCGTTGGTGTTCTCCTTGGTTCAACCGGGGAAAATATTGCCAAGAAATATCTGCCTAATGCCAAAATAAAATCCTATAAGGGTGGCGGCAGGATGATAGTTCAGGCTCTGGTTGCCGGCCATGTAGACGTAGGCGTCAACGATGATCTTGCAGTCCTCACCGTTCTTCCCGATTTCCCGCCGAACTCTATCCGACTGCTGGACAAACGTCTGGGACAGGGCAAAGATGCTCTCGCCTTTGCGGTTCGCCAGGAATCTGTAAATCTCTGGCAATGGATTAATCTCTACTTTAAAAACATCCGCGCCAATGGCGAATATGACAAAAATATTGCCTATTGGATGGAAGGCATAGAGTGGAAGAACGACCATTAAAATTCGCTGCTGATTCGCTGCTTCAAAGGTGTGCACTCCCTGCGGGTGCTCGCCCATGAAGCAGCCCTGACCACCAGGACTTCCAATCCGTTTAAGCATCAGTTCCTTACTTCATAAGAGCTGTCCTGTAAAACGGGAAAACACCCTGAAAGACCAGGGCATAAACTCCGACTCATCTCTCCCCCTTACCGAGATACACAATCAGAAAATTGTCTACACTGCCAAACGGATAACTCATGCTGGCTGATTTTAATTTCAGAATTATACTGGAGTATCTGCCCCTGTTTTTAACCGGGTTGAGATCCACATTTTTTATTGCCATTATATCCATTATACTGGCTCTTATTACCGGAATAATTGCCTGCAGCTGCAGGATCTCCGGTATTAAAATACTCAAATATCCCGCGATAGCGTATATTGAAATAATTCGTGCCACTCCCCTTCTTGTGCAGATTTATTTCCTCTATTTCGGCCTCCCTACCCTGGGTTTAAAAATTCCGGAAATCCAGACCGGCATTCTGGCCCTGATGCTAAATTCAGGAGCGTATATGGCCGAGATCATCAGGGCAGGGATCAATTCCGTCGATGCAGGACAGCTTGAAGCCGGTGTAGCTTCAGGCTTGAACTATTTCCAGAGAATGCGGCTGATCATTCTGCCTCAGGCTCTCGGTGTCACAGTTCCGCCCCTGCTTGGCCAGAACATTGTGCTGGTCAAGGATTCTGCCCTGCTCTCTCTTATTTCGGTTATGGAATTAACCCGCTGCGGTCAAACCATGACCTCAGAACGATTCATGCCGACAGAAGCATTTTTGACAGTGGCGTTTTTCTATATGTGCATCTATTTCTGCCTTAAAGCCCTGGCGGACTGGTCCCAGCGAAAGCTCATCTTCAGGGAGGCCTATTAAAATGATTTCATTTTATTTCAGCCGGCTTATGGAAATTTTCCCTTTTTTCCTGAAGGGATTATGGATGACCTGCCAGATTGCCTTTATCAGCCTTGTGACCTGCACCCTGCTTGGTTTTATCCTCGGCATTATCAGGGCCGGTGACAACACCGCACTGAAACGTCTGGTCGGGGTTTATGTTGCCTTTGTCAGGGGTACCCCCTTTGTCGTGCAGATATTTATCGTCTTTTTTATCCTGCCGGAGTGGGGAATTCAGCTGGACGCCTTTGCCGCTGCTCTTCTCGCCATGGCCATTATGGGTTCGGCGTTCATCTGCGAAATAGTTGCCGGGGGGATCAGTTCCATCCCGAAAGGTCAGTGGGAGGCAGCAACCTCATCCGGCCTGAATCACGTCCAGAAATTACGCCTGGTGATCATACCCCAGGCTATGAGAGTGATTCTGCCCCCCCTGGTAGGTCAATATGTCCTTCTGATC
>JAFDME010000022.1 GCA_019306075.1 Deltaproteobacteria bacterium
CGAGAAAAACTTAAACCACAGAGCACACAGAGGACACAGAGAAGGCAAAAAGAAATTCTTTTCTCTGTGTCCTCTGTGTGCTCTGTGGTGAGAGAATGTAGCTTTTGGGTTGCGGGCCTCGCCCGCTTTAGTGCCTTACTCAGTAAAAGCTGTAATAAAAAACAAGGAACTGGGTGAGATATTTTGAAATAATTTGATTGAATACAGGGCCAAGGCATTTATCCCGGCTTATTTCCCGTTCGCCGGGGTTAGCTGTTTATCTGTCACCCTCTCTATCTGGTAGAAACGGGGTGATATCTTTTTCATATTGCAGTTTAACTTTCACCCCATTTTCGTTCAGTGCCCGGATGGCGTTGTCACTGTCCCGGGCACCGACTCTGAAAACCATCTGTGTTATTCCAGGAAACTTCTTTTCCGGCCAGCAGAGCAGGCTCTGAATATTTATACCCGCCTCTTTCAGTACCTCAGTGACTTTTGCCAGTTGCCCGATACTGTCGTTTACGAAAACTCCCAGCCTGACGCTTTCATCACTGATGCCGATTGCCTCCAGGAGGACATCCATAACATCAGTGCTGGTGATGATTCCGACCAGTTCATTATCTTCCATGACAGGTAGAGCACTGATCCTGTGCTGCTGCATTATAAAGGCGGCACGTTCTATCGTTGTGGCTGTGGAAACGGTTACTACAGCTTTGATCATGATCATATCCACTGTAACTTTTGCAAGGAGATAATTCAGCTCGTGAGTGCTGAGAGATGTTGCCGGAGAGGCCCAATATTGTTTGAGATCCCTGTCGGAGAGAATTCCAATGAGTTTTGTATGACTGTCAGTTACCAGCAAGTGGTCAATTGAGTGTTTATCAATCAGTTTCTGAGCATCAGTAAGAGATGTTTCCGGAGAAATTGTGACCAGGTCGGTGTGCATAATTCTGCCTGTATACATGGTGTGCTGCCTCCATTAGTGCCTTACCTCAGAACTTCTGTAATAAAAAACAAGAAACCGAGGAAGATCGTTTTAAATTATATGGTTAAATATACTTCCATGGCATTTACTTGGTGATACTAAAAAATTTTCCGACTTGTCGGGTTAAAATTTAGTTTGAAACGGTATTTTCCACTTACATTATCAGGAAAACCAGTAGACTGTTGATTCTGATAATTTTATACAATAAATGGTTGCAGCTACCTTGTCAAAAGGCGTTTCCAGACAATTGTATTTTCTTGATCATTACTTGTCCATGGTAACTCAAAAGTTTTCCGACTTGTTGGGTTGGTAGCTTCCTTGGACTACCCCGCTGCAACACTTACTGTCAGCCAAATCAAAAGAAGTGTGCCTGCAGGAAGGCTGGTTTTACCAGGCTGATAAAAAAAACTTGCCTGAAAAGTGGATTTCGGAGTATCTTTTGTGGTTACCGTCTAAATCTTGGTAAAGACGAGAATAGAAATAGTTTTTCAGGCTATGACCTGTAATAATCAGGAGATAATGTGACAACGAAAAATGATAAGACAGTCTGGATGTCCGGTAATGAAGCCATTGCACGCGGCGCCTATGAGGCCGGCGTACAGGTAGCTTCGGGTTACCCGGGAACGCCTTCAACAGAGATTATGGAGAATCTCTGCCGTTACGACGGGGTATATACGGAATGGGCCCCCAACGAAAAAGTAGGTCTTGAGGTGGCAATAGGGGCCTCTTTTGCCGGTGTGAGAGCCCTTGCCACGATGAAACACGTGGGGCTTAATGTAGCGGCAGATCCTCTGTTTACCGCATCCTATACAGGAGTGAACGGCGGGCTGGTTCTGGTCTGTGCAGATGATCCGGAAATGCATTCCTCTCAGAATGAGCAGGATAACAGAAATTATGCCTTTGCCGCAAAGCTGCCGATGTTTGAGCCTTCAGAGCCGATGGAGGCAAAGGAGATGCTGAAGTCGGCTTTTGAGCTGAGTGAGGATCTTGATACGCCGGTTATTTTGCGGATTACCACCCGTATTGCTCATGTCAAGGGGGTTGTTGAACAGGGTGAAATCCGGGACTCTGCGCCGGGAGAAATTACTAAAAATCCGTCCAAACTGGTGATGCTGCCGGGGATGGCCCGAAGGCGTCGTGCTTATGTGGAAGAGCGTATGAACCGCTGCCGGGAGATGGTTGAAACTGCCGATTTTAATACAATAGAAAAAGGAGACACCAGACGGGGATTTATAACCGCCGGTGTTTCCTATCTTTACGTCAAAGAGGCCTTTCCGGATGCCGCTGTTCTGAAACTGGGAATGTGCTGGCCTCTTCCCGAAAAGAAGATTCGCGAGTTTGCGGCGATGGTCGATGAACTCTATATTATAGAAGAACTTGATCCTTTTCTTGAGACCCATATCAAGGCCATGGGGATCAGCTGCAGGGGGAAAGATTGCATTCCCTCCCAGGGAGAGTTGAATACGGCCATTGTTAGAAATGCGATTGATCCGGATTCCGGGGTGGAACTGTTTGAGGAGGTGGATCTGCCTCTGCGGCCGCCCAATATGTGTGCCGGTTGTCCTCATCGTGGAATTTTCTTTAATCTTTCCAGGATGAAGCTGTTTGTCTCGGGTGATATTGGCTGTTATACCCTTGGCTTTTTACCCCCCCTTTCGGCGATGGATTCCTGTGTTTGTATGGGGGCGTCTGTCTCTATTGCTCATGGTATTGCCAAGGCTGTCGGGGAAGGTGCTCACGATAAGGTCGTTTCAGTTATCGGAGATTCAACATTTATTCATTCCGGAATTACAGGCTTGATTAACAGTGTATATAACAATTCGGCTTCCACCCTGATTATTCTCGATAACAGGATCACCGCCATGACCGGTCAGCAGCAGAACGCTGCATCCGGGTATAATATGAAAGGTGAGGCTGCCAGTCAGCTTGACCTTGAGGCGCTCTGCCGTGCGGTAGGCGTAAAGCATGTCTATAAGGTAAACCCTCACCTGATTCCGGAAACACGGAAAATTTTGAAGGAGGCAGTCGCTCTTAAAGAACCTTCTGTAGTTATTTCAGAGGCGCCCTGTGTGCTGCTGCCTGAAATGAAGGAGAGAAAACCTGTCTCATATTTCACCAACCAGGAGAACTGTGTAGGCTGTATGTCCTGTATTCGTCTTGGCTGTCCTGCTATCAGCTGGACAGCATTTGCAGAGGGCGAGGCGGAAACGCGGGGGTATAGAAAAAAACAGAAGGGCATCTCTAAGATTGATGAGATTCTCTGCAATGATTGTGGTCAGTGCGCATCACTCTGTAAGTTTGATGCTATCACCAGAAAGGAGGAAAAATAATGGAAGATGCGGGAAATATCCTTTTTTCAGGGGTAGGCGGGCAGGGAATTCTCCTGGCCAGCGAGATTACCGCCTACAGTCTGCTGGCCGTAGGCTACGATGCAAAAAAAAGTGAGGTTCACGGTATGGCTCAGCGTGGAGGGTCGGTGACGGCACAGTTGCGCTATGGTGAAAAGGTCTATTCACCCCTGATTGAGCCGGGGCAGGCGGACATTCAGGTTGCTTTTGAGATGATGGAAGCTGTACGCTATATTCCCTTTCTCCACAGGGGCAGCAAGGTGATAGTCAATACCCAGAAAATACTTCCACCTGCGGTTGCCACCGGGCAGGCAGAATATCCTGCGGATGTGCTCGATAATCTGATCGATCATGAAATTGTAGTGGTAAAGGTTGATGCCTTTGATCTGGCAAGAGAGGTGGGAGAGGTCAGGACGGCCAATGTGGTTATGGTTGGAGCTATGTCTTCCTTTCTTCCGGTAAGTCCTGATGTTTATGGAGATATTATCCGGGCCCGGGTTCCTGAGAAGTTCAGGGACGCCAACCTGAGGGCTTTTGAAGCCGGCCGAAGAGCAAGTGAATAGAAAAGAGGTCGGATCATGACAGTTATTTATTGGGAAGAGGAAATGGAGACCCTGCCCAGGGTAGGGCTGGAGTCTATTCAACTCAGGCGGTTGCAGCATCTTGTTGCACGGGTATATAAAACGGTGGAACCGTATCGCCGGAAAATGGATGAGGCCGGCGTAAGGCCGGAAGATATAAAGTCTCTTGGCGATCTGGGTAGACTTCCATTTACAGCTAAGGATGATCTTAGAAACAACTATCCATTTGGCCTTTTTACAGTTCCAATGGAAGAAGTTGTGAGAGTGCATGCATCTTCAGGTACCACCGGTAAATCGACTGTTGTCGGATATACCAGCAAAGATATTGATACATGGGCCGGTATAATGGCGAGGGCACTTTGCTGTGCAGGAACAACCCGTGAAGATATGGTGCAGAATGCATATGGTTACGGTCTTTTCACCGGTGGGCTGGGGGCTCATTATGGCATTGAACGACTCGGTGCGACTGTCATCCCTGTCTCGGGAGGCAACAGCAAACGGCAGATAAACATCATGAAAGATTTTCGTTCTACGGTATTGCTTTCTACTCCATCCTATGCTCTTAATCTTGCAGATGCCATGGACTCTCTGGATATCCCCCCCGCTTCTCTTTCTCTGCGGGTCGGGATCTTCGGTGCCGAGCCGTGGAGCGAGAATATGAGAGAGGAGGTTGAGAAAAAACTGAACCTCAAGGCCGTTGATATCTATGGGCTGTCCGAGGTGATGGGGCCGGGTGTGGCCCAGGAATGTCTGCAGTCAGACAGGGGAATGCATATTTTCGAGGATCATTTCCTGCCGGAGATAATAGACCCCGACAGCGGAGAAGTGCTGCCTGCCGGAGAACAGGGCGAACTTGTGTTTACGACGCTGACCAAGGAGGCCTTTCCTCTGATCCGTTACAGGACCAAGGATATTTCCAGGTTGATTTATGAACCATGTGATTGTGGCAGAACCCTTGTGAGGATGGAAAAGGTGACCGGACGTACCGATGATATGCTCATAATCCGTGGAGTGAATATTTTTCCCTCCCAGGTTGAACATGTGCTGATGGGAGTAGAAGGGGTTGAACCTCATTATCAGATTGTTGTTGAGAGAGAAGGAAATCTCGATACCATGTCGGTGCAGGTTGAGGTGAGCGAAGGACTGTTTTCCGATGAGATTCGGGTTCTGGAGAATCTGACCAAAAAGATCCAGGCAGATATCAAGAGTCTGCTGGGTGTAACATGCAGAGTTAAGCTGGTAGAACCAAAGACGATTCAACGCAGTGAGGGGAAAGCACAGCGGGTTATTGATAATCGTAAAATATGATTTGGGAGGTTGCTATGCTTGTGGAACAAATTGCAGTTTTTTTGGAAAATAAATCGGGAAGACTCGCTGAGATTACGGCCATACTTGCAGAGAATGATACCAATATCCGGGCTCTCTCAGTTGCTGATACCGCTGACTTTGGTATTCTCCGGCTCATTGTCAATGATGTTGAAAAGGCTCGCACTATTCTGCAGGAGGCCGGTTTTACGGTGGGCAAGACCAATGTGCTTGCCGTTGAGGTAGTCGATAAAACCGGCGGTCTGGCAACAGTGTTGAAAAGCCTGCATAATGCCGGAATTAATGTGGAGTATATGTACGCTTTTGTCAATAAGAGCGGGGGAAATGCGGTCCTGATCTTCAGGTTTGAAAAGATGGATGAGGCTATTGATGTCCTACAGAAAGATGGCTTTACCCTTTTAAGCGGTGAACAGGTCTGCGCCTTATAAAGCCGGACCGAAGGTTGTCATCTGAGAAATATTCTCTCTGCTGTGGCGATAATTCACCTTAAATCAATTTGTTACGTTATGTAGCTGGAAATTGGATTATGTATTGGGAACAGGAAAAGGAATGCCTGCCGCGACCTCAACTGGAAAAGCTTCAACTTGAACGACTGAAAAATACTCTTGCCAGAGTGGGTACTACGGTACCTTTTTACAGGAATACTTTCAGTAAGCTGAAGATTGGTGCCGGGAAGGTTAAATCTCTCGATGATCTGCGCCGCCTGCCGTTTACAACTAAGCAGGATTTGCGTGATAATTATCCCTATGGACTTTTTGCCATACCCCTGAGGGATGTTGTCAGAATTCACTCCTCTTCCGGTACGACAGGGATGGCAACCGTTGTCGGTTACAGTCGAAATGATATTATCAACTGGTCAAACCTTGTTGCCCGGATTCTCTGCGGTGCAGGAGTGACGGCGGATGATATGATCCAGATTGCCTTTGGCTACGGACTTTTTACCGGGGGTTTTGGTCTTCATTATGGTGCGGAGAGGCTGGGAGCTTCCGTTATACCCATTTCAGCAGGTAACACCAAGCGGCAGATTCAGATTATGCAGGATTTTAAAACCACTGCTCTGGTCTGCACACCATCATATGCCCTGAAAATGGCAGATGTAATGATGGATATGGGAATTAACCCTAACGGTCTGTCTCTGCGCTTTGGTCTTTTTGGGGCTGAGCCGTGGTCTGAGGCGATGCGCACTGAAATAGACGCGCGTCTAGGAATCAGGGCAAGCGACAATTACGGTTTGTCGGAAATTATGGGTCCCGGGGTTGCCGGTGAATGTCAGGAATGTAACGGGCTTCATGTGAATGAAGATCATTTCCTTATTGAGGTGCTGGATCCTGACAATCTTGAACCGGTTGCGCCCGGTGAGGTGGGAGAACTGGTGATTACCACCCTGACCAAGGAGGCATTTCCGGTAATTCGTTATCGTACACGGGATTTGACACGACTGCTGCCGGAGCCTTGTCCCTGCGGCCGTACATTTGTGCGAATACACAGAATGATGGGTCGTTCGGATGATATGTTGATTATCAAGGGTGTCAATGTCTTCCCGACACAGATTGAGGCAATTCTCTTTGAGATTGAGGGAACGGAGCCGCACTATCGATTGATCGTTGAAAGAGAGAATAACGAAGATAAGCTGACTGTAATGGTCGAGGTTGTGGAATCGATCTTTTTTGATGCCATGAAAAAACAGCGTGCTTTCATGGATATGATAAAGAAGAAAATGGCTTCAGAACTTGGTATTGGAGTGAACGTGAAACTGGTCGAGGAGAGGACCCTGGATCGTTTCGATGGTAAGGGTGACAGGGTTATCGATAAACGCCAATTATAAAAGGAATTTCAGGCCGAAGATTCGCAGGGATTGAGTGTTGCAGCGGGATACCGGCAAACGTCCACGCTCGTTCCTCGCAGCGGGATTGTTTGCCGGTATCCCGCTGCAATCTCTTTCAGTTCTTTCTTTTTTCACCGGACAAAATAACAGCTCGACCGCTGCGTCCGTCCACCTTCAGGATAAATGGTTCCGGCGTCTGCACATGAACAATGTTTTTCGTTTCTGAACAGACGGGAAGTGACATCAGCCACTGGTAGTCGATCCGGTCCCCGTGGCCGGGGTCAACGTTTATATAGTTGATGCCCAGTGTTGTAAGATTATGGAAAAAATGCGATCCCTGTGAGGGCTCAGCGTTAAGGCGGGGATGTACAGTTTCGACGAGACTGCCGACTCCGCAGATATCTTCCCAGGATACGGGAATACCAAGCCAGCTGTCCGAAGATCCCCATCTTCCGGGGCCTACAAGCAGGAATTTTCTCTCTTCGCTATTTAATTTCACATTCATTGCACCGATTTCTGCTGCTATTTCTGCAGTATTCGCGGGGTCAAAGTCATCCGGTTTCACAAAAATAATATCATTCATTTCCCGGTTGACCGTATTGCCGAGTCCGTGGGAAGAAAGGCAGAACGCTGAAGTAATATCCTCTTCGGATATGGCAACCCTCAGGGTCTCTTCTCGGGCACTCATTGGTCGGATCTGCAGCACATAAAAACTGCATTTCTGGTCGGCGGCGGGAGGCAGGTCGAGGGCGAATTCTATTTCTACGGCACAGCCCAGTTTTTCTCTGCCGAGAGAGAGCAGGGTGTTGAGTATATCAGTAAACGGGATGGTTTTGTATTTTAATAAAGATGCAAAGGTGATGACCTGGTGGCCATTTTTTGAATAAAAATCTCTTATGCGGTGTTCTCCCGGACTGTAGGTGGATGAGAGGAACCTGACAGGATAATCGGAAACAGCAGCATGCACAGGTACCTTTGTAAGTGTGGTGCTGTCATTTATCTCTTTTGTGCAGACCGGGTCATTCATGCTGATCGCATAAAAGTGTTTCTGGGAGCCTTTGAGTATATCATCAACGGAAGAGCGCTGGGGGAGAATTTCAGGATGAAGAGGTGAAAAACGGAGACTGTTTTCTCCCTCCATTACAGCTTTTCCAAGGCCAACAGCAATTGATGCTATACCTTCATCCGTCTTCATCCGGGCAAAGGGATAGTAATTGAGAGACTGGACAACTCCGGAAACGGCCGGGTAAAACCGGTTGTCGTACTGACGGCCGACAGCACGTTGAATGATGACGCCCATTTTCTCACTTTCAACCCGGTTGCCTACCCGTTTGCTGAATGCCTTTGGCGCTTTGAAAAAGGTTGAGGCATAGACTTCTTTAATGGCTGCCAGCAGCTGCGCCAGTCGGCATTTTTCCTCTTTGTGGTCATTGGCCAGAATATACGTATGGTAAAGCCCGGCGTAGGACTTAAACTGTGCGTCTTCGAGCATGCTTGAGGAGCGGACAGCGAGAGGGTAAGTGGTGACAGTGAGAAAAGCATGGATATCGGAACGGTACGGTTCAGGAAATCGGGACGCAAGAAATTTTTTCGAAATTTCTTCATCGTCAGCCTCTTCTTTGACCAGATCACTCAGGTTGTTATACTCAATAAAGGCATCAAAGCTGTCGGAGGTGAGGATCAGGGTCTGCGGAACGGAGATTTCCACATTGGTAAAATCCTGGAAAAGATCCGCATGCTGGTAGAGCATGGCAGAGAAAAAGGCGAGGCCTCTGGCCTTGCCGCCCAGCGAACCGTTGCCGATTTTGGTGAATTCTGTATCAGGATCGAATCTCTCTGCATCAAAATCGACAACTATACCTCTCTGGCGCTGCATCCGCTGCTCTTTTATCATCTGCACAATATGGCGGCGGTGCATTTCTGCGGTTTTAAAGGAATAATCACGCAAAGGCCTGACTTTTCCGGCCAGTTCCACCTCAGCCAGGGTATACAGGTAACGGGATATGTCGTTTTGCCGGCTATGGTAAAGAAACGATTCTATGGGAATTTCCTGCAGCTTTTTTTCAAGGCTGTGGAGATTATCCGCTTTGCCGAATATTTCACCCTTCTGGTTGCTGAAGGTGAACTCACCAAAACCCAGGTAGTCATGAAGAAAAGACCTTATCTGTCTGTGCAGGAAAGGACTGTTTTTATCGATGAATGGTGCTGGGATAGTTGCCGCACGGGCAGCATTATGTGGTTCAGAGCTGGTGAGCAGCAGGGGTATGTCAAAACGATCTTTTTTTATATACCGTAAAAGACCCAGGCCGGCTTCGCCATCCTGACGATTGTTTTTAGGGTAGCGGACATCGGAGATAACACAGAGGATATTCTGGTTGAACTGGTTGTATATGGCCATGGCCTGCTCAAAATTGCCTGCCAGCAGGATTTTGGGTCTGGCCCTCATGGTGAGCAGTTTGTGCTCCTGGTTAAGGCTGTCTTCTATGACTCCCTGGGTTTCGCGAACCAGTTCCTTGTAAAGTATCGGCAGCAGGGCCGAGAGATAGAAGGGGGAATCCTCAATAAAGAGAATTACGCGAACATCCGCATTTTCAATATCCTTGAGGACATTGAACTGGTCTTCTATGGACTTGATAATAGCCAGCAGGATATCCGCCTGGCCTGTCCAGAAAAAGATGCGGTCAATAGAGGAGCAGTCTTCATTTTCAATTGCCGATGAATTGGGCAGCATCTCCTGGTGAGTCAGCACAACGAGCGGCATGTCAGGATATCTCATTTTCATGGCCCTGCTTGCACTCTTTGTCTTTTTGTCAACTGCCTGGGCAATACCGATGACAAAGTCAAAGCTTTTTTCTTCACATGCTTTTAATGCCTCTTCCGCTGAAGAAACCCAGGTGAGACGCGGCGGATGACTGAGGTTTAATCCACTGTATTCATGCACGATCTGCTCGGATAAACGGCAGTCCTGTTCCATAATCCATGCTTCATAAGGTGTGGAGATGAGCAGGATATTTTTGACCTTGTGCTGCATCAGTTCATGGAAAAGTTTGAACCTTGATGCGGCCGGACTAGCGGAATAATGTTGTGTCATCGTCGTTCCTGTTTCTTGAAATAGTAAACCAATTCCAACCTGTCTCAAATATATCCTTGACCCCCTGTTCCTATACCCTTATTTTAAGCGCAATGCACATAATTAAAGCTGAAGGCTGAAGGCTGAAGGCTGGTATTTTTTACCTGGGCAGGGTATCGGCAGTTTACTTAACACAATGGAGAAAATCTAAAATGGATAACATCAAGTTTGTCACTGACAGGGACCCTGGTGAGAGAGAGTTTCATCAGGCTGTTACCGAGGTTATTGAATCGGTAAAACCGGTACTGGATCAGAACCCGCTCTATAGAACTGAGAGTATAATGGAGAGAATTGTTGAACCGGAGCGTGTAATTCTTTTCAGGGTACCCTGGGTGGATGACCAGAAAAACGTTTGCGTCAACAGGGGGTTTCGGATTGAGATGAACAGTGCCATCGGACCCTATAAAGGGGGGTTGCGTTTTCATCCCTCTGTCAATCTCTCTATCCTGAAATTTCTCGCCTTTGAACAGGTTTTTAAAAATGCTCTTACCTCGCTTCCCATGGGTGGAGGGAAGGGTGGCTCTGATTTTGATCCCAAAGGAAAGTCGGATATGGAGGTGATGCGTTTTTGCCAGAGTTTTATGGCGGAGCTTTTTCGTCATATTGGTCCCAACACGGATGTTCCTGCCGGTGATATCGGCGTAGGTGCCCGTGAGATTGGTTACCTGTTCGGCATGTATAAAAGGCTGGCAAATGAATTCACCGGGGTTCTTACCGGGAAAAGTCTCAACTGGGGTGGAAGCCTGATCAGACCGGAGGCTACCGGCTACGGAAGTGTCTATTTTGCGGCCGAGATGCTGGCCACCAGAAACGAGACCCTCGAAGGTAAGCGTTGTCTGGTTTCCGGTTCCGGCAACGTTGCCCAGTTTACCATGGAAAAACTGCTTGATCTGGGAGCAACACCGATCAGTTTTTCCGATTCATCAGGCTATATTTACGATGAGGCCGGGTTGAACCGGGAGAAACTGGATCATATCATGTACCTGAAAAACGTTCAGCGCGGCAGAGTCGCTGAATATGTGGAGAGTTATCCGGATGCTGTTTATACTCCGCTTGATCAGAGTCTTGATCATAATCCGCTCTGGAAAGAGCATAAGGCGGATTGCGCCTTCCCCAGCGCTACCCAGAATGAGATCAACGGACTGGATGCGCAGCATCTTATTGATAACGGCATCTATGTTGTGACCGAGGGCGCTAATATGCCCACAGTCCATGCAGGCGTTCAAATTTTTCTGGAGAATAAAATTCTATATGGCCCCGGGAAGGCGTCCAATGCTGGAGGTGTCTCGGTTTCTGGTCTGGAAATGTCGCAAAACTCCATGCGCTTGAACTGGCCGAAGGAAGAGGTGGATAATCGATTGAAACATATCATGAAGAGTATTCATAGTATGTGTATGGAAACTGCTGAGCAGTATGGAGAACCGGGTAACTATGTCGTCGGTGCCAATATTGCCGGTTTTGTCAAGGTCGTTGACGCCATGATTGATCAGGGGGTTGTGTAGATCAGGTTTTAAAAAAATGATTTATATGGAGCACCACTGGGAACCCGGTGGTGCTCTTGTTGTTTGGGGACGGCAGAGGCAATTATTCCGCAAATGTGAACAAAAATTCCGTGTTTCAAAAATAATTGACCGGTTTTTTATGTATATCAGCCTGCCATTAGTTCTGATGAGCCAAATAAATAGTGGTTTTGCAAAAATCTTTTGTTCAGGGACAGCTGCAGCCATTTTTTCTTAACCCCCATTTGCACTAAATGGAGCTTATCTGTCTACCTCTTTGTTTTATCAACTATAATTTGACTCTATTTTGAGAATAATAACCAGTGAGTCATAAGGAATTTGTCCGGAAAAGTGCTGAGAGACTGGTATCCAACAACCGGTTTCCTTGGGGCGTGAAGATTCATTTTACAATTTGTTTAAATACTGGCATGGTACATGCTTTAAAAGAAGCCATGAAGGCACTGCCTCTACCTTGCTTGAGCGGGAAGTAGTGCAAGACTAAAAGACCCGCAGGGGTTATCGGAAGGTAGAAAGAAGTTAAAAAAACAAAGGAGAAACAGATGAAGAAGACATTAGTAACAAGCGCAATAGCAGCATTGGCAGGAGTCGGACTTATGGCGGGAAGCGCAATGGCGTTGCCTGTACTTACAATTTCCAGCGGTGGAACTACGATTATAGCCAGCAGCGTAATTGATGTTCCGGGTGGTACTGTGATTTCCTATAGTGGGATGTTAGGTTCGACTCCTGATATTTATGTAGCCGCAAGTGGTCAAACTTATGATACACCATCAATGCATTTGACGGCAGAGCTTGGACGTGCAGCGACACCGGCAGCTGCTGGACAGGTAGTAACCTACTCTTTTTCAGACGAATTTGAAGATCTCGGTGCTGGTGTTAACGGATGGGTGACTTCGTTTGGTGGTGCCGGTGAGGGTACATTCAGTGCTACAATTGCAGGCGAAGAGATTGCAAGCTTTGATGATTTCGGACCGGATCAGTTGTACGGTCCGATCAGCCCAGGTTCCGGTCCATACCTTGTTGAGATGATCGGAACGCTCACATCGTTAAGGGGTAGTGGGTCTTCATTTGATGCCAACGTTGCGCCTGTACCGGAACCTGCTACAATGCTGCTTTTCGGAACAGGCCTTGCCGGACTGGTTGGTGTTGCACGCCGGAGAAAAGCCAAGAAGTAATATTAATCTGAAAACTGGAAACAACGGGCTGATCGTATTGTGTCAGCCCGTACCCCCTGGTTTCCATTTTTAAACAATGAACCCTCGCAGGCTTTGTGCCTGTGGGGGTTTATTGTTTCCCCTTTTCATATTTTCTCCGATTCTCTCTGGGCGTCTCTTCTCTTTTTATCCTCATTATCTTTCGTATCTATGTATTTTCCCCGAAAAATATTGCCTATGGTGGATGTACAGGATAAGATATAACAGGATTGTTGTTGATTACTCATACTTATCACTTCACTAAGGATACCAGCATACTAATATGTATCTGCAATATTATGGTTTCAGCCGGAAACCGTTTGAACTTGTACCCAAGATAGACACCCTCTTTCTGGGGGAAACCCATAAAGAGGGTTTGGCTGTTTTAAAATACGGGGTTATTTCCGATAAAGGATTTCTTCTGCTCACAGGAGGGATCGGAACAGGGAAGACCACCCTGATTAACTGCCTGGCGTCCAATCTGGAAATCAGTGATAATCTCTGCATTATCTCAAATCCCAAGCTGGATGTGGGGGAGTTTTACTACTATTTCGCTGCCAAAATCGGTCTTCAGTTTGATGGTAATAAGGCTAGGTTTTTACTCCTTTTTTCTGATTTTTTAAAAAAATGTCAGGAAAAAAAGGAAAAGGTTCTGCTTATTATTGATGAGGCTCACATCCTGCCCATTGATCTGCTGGAGGAGGTTCGGCTTCTGGCAAACCTCTCAGCCGAGTATCCGGGCAGTCTCTCTATTTTCCTGGTAGGTCAGCCGGAACTCCTGGAACGACTGGCTGAAAAGCGGTTTCAGGCACTCAGGCAGCGCATTGCCCTGCGGTTTCATCTTGAACCGCTTTCCCGGAAAGACACGCTGCAGTATATCCTTTTCAGACTCAATGCTGCGGGTGCCAGCCAGGGGGCGCTTTTTACCGAAAAGGCGGTTGATGCCATTCATCAGGCGGCCAAAGGCAATCCCCGTGTTATTAATATTCTCTGTGATCATGCATTATTGACTGGGTATTCCCGGAATGTGCTGAGGATTGATCGCAATATTGTCAGAGAATGTGTTGAGCAGCAGCGACTGCCCGGAGATGAGATGTCTCTGCCCGGGGATGAGAGATTTTACAGCATGCCAAAGAAAAAAAGATTCTGGCAGAGAGGGATTTTCTGGCTTCTTCTCTTCGTCCTCTGTCTTGAAGGTGGTGCTGTCTGGCTTGCTTTTTATTTTGGCCTAACTGATGGTATAGTGGAGTTTGTACAGAATTTATTGAATAAGGGATAGCAGTTATTATGGGAAAGATATCAGACCTCCTGGAAAAATCCGGGGTTGAATATGGAGCTAAGAGGGCGGACAGTGACAGTGTTTTGGACCGTACTGCTGGTAATCTCGACAGTCCAGCAGAGGAGACAGTGGCAAAGAGGGAGAGTTCCTCTGAGGTTGCCGCACGGGAGCCGGTAGCTACAAAAACAGCCCCGCCCCCGCCGCGGCCTACACTTTCTTCTTCTGAGGCCTGGGACGAGAGGCTGCTTAAGGTGACGCATTCATCATCTGAGGCTGCCGAATCTTTTCGTATTCTCCGTTCCCGCATCCTTTATCCGCAGGATGGAAGACCGCGACCCAAATCTGTGCTGGTGACATCCAGTTCCCCACAGGAAGGGAAAAGTTTTGTTTCTGCAAACCTTGCTGTGTCCATCGCACGGGGACTTGATCAATTTGCTCTCCTTGTGGATTGTGATCTCAGGCGTCCCTCTCTGGCACGTCTTTTCGGGCTGTCTTCCATCTGCCGCAGAGGCCTTGCCGACTACCTTCGGGATGATTGTGATGTATCAGAACTGATCCATAAAACATCAATTGAGAAGCTTTCCCTTCTGGCGAGCGGTGATTCACCTGTTAATCCGGCTGAATTGCTGTCGTCTGTCCGCATGTCCGGACTGGTTGACGAACTTTCAAACCGCTATCATGATCGTCTCATTATCTTTGATACCCCCCCCTATCAGATTGCATCCGAAACCAATGTCCTGGCACAGGTGGTAGATGGTATTGTTCTTGTTGTCGGTTACGGAAAGTCAGATAAATCCCATATAAAAACCATGGTGGATCAGATAGGAAGAGATAAGATATTCGGTGTGGTTTTTAATGGAATGAAGGATAGCTATATTCAGAAAAAAGTCTTTTCTTACGGGTATTCCGGCGGATATTACGGAGAAGATGAGGCCGATTGACAGGTATGATCTCTCTTGAATCTTCTGATCTGATCAGCACCGGTACTGTGAGAGACTGTTATCTGCACCCGAACAACCCGAATCTTGTTATAAAACTTCCAGCTGGAGAAAAAAGAGAAGCCAGGCTGGCGAATATCAGGGAACTGAGAGGGTATCAGATTCTGATGCGGGAGCATGTGGATCTTTTCTGCATAAGCCACTGTTATGGTTTTGTCACGACTGACAGGGGGACGGGGCTGGTGTGTGACTGTATCAGGGATGATACCGGGGCTGTTTCAAAAACTATCCGGAATATTATTGCCACAGAGAGTGAATGTGACATCAGATATAACCTTCAGGTTGTCGAAGAGTTCTGCAATCTTCTCATCTCAAAAAATATTTTCCTTTTTGATCTTAATCCTGGAAATATCGTCCTGAAAAGGATGGATGACGGGACATATCAGCCTGTTGTTATTGATCTGAAGGGGCGTTATGAAAATCATGAATTCATTCCACTTTCGAGTCATATCGCATATTTTGCACGTAAAAAGCTTAGAAGGAGATGTGACGAGCTTATAGATCGTATTCTGGTTTACCGTAATAAAGGGTTCTGGTTGTAAATTTCCCCGGGAAGACCAGGAGATTGCGGTTGTACACTGCGATCAGGATTTTTCATTCAGGAAATTAAGGTGGGCCTGTACCATCTGTATTTCGCCGTACGAGTAATTGCTGCCCAGACTATGTTTTATTTCGCGAAGAGACCCTTTTCCCTTATTGTTAATAGCCTCCTCTATCTTTTCCTTCTTGCCGCTTTCCACCAGTTTCTCAATCTGCAGCCTCCCCGTTGATATATAAAACGCCAAATGTTTTTCGATGGTGGCGTTGACCAGGGATCGTCTGGTTGCGATTTTAACTATTGTGAGCCCTTTTTCAAAGAGTTCAAGGGAGATCTCTCTGGTATTTTTCACATTGGACGGTTTCTCGGCAGGGGCAGTTTCAGGTTGGACTGCGCTGGGGAGAGGGAGTATTACCTCTTTGATCTCATGTTCCACGCGATAGGCAGAAACTATCGCAATTAATTTTTCTCCATACCTTTCTGAGAGTTTCTTGCCGATGCCTTTGATTTTTTTTAAAGCACTGATATTGTCGGGCAGGTTGACTACGATCTGGACAAGGGTTTTCTGATGCAGCACCTGGAATGGCGCAATGTTTTCCTCTGTTGCCTTTCGCGTTCGCCATTCACGCAGGGCTTGAAAAAGCTCGGGATGAGCTATATCGGATTCAGAATAGGTGATCGGGCTGCTTTTTTCTTTCTTTTTGGCCGACTCAATTTCAGCAGTCGAAACAGATCGCAGGTAACCCTCTGGTGAAAATCCGCTTTTGCAGCATGCCACTGCAGCTCTTTTTACGGCCCCTTCTTCTGTCAATTGCTTGAGAGCTTTTCGGATTTTTTTTCGGATTTCCTTGTTATCCGTATCGATCTGTATTTTCTCGATGGGATCTGTAAAGAACGATTGCAGTTTTTCCTGAAAATAGAATGAAGCCTTGATTATTCGCTCAATGATTGCGGGATCTTCAGCCGGCAGATGAGTATCCTTGAACAGGGTTTGCAGCTGCCGCTTAAAGTTTTCACCGATGGTACAGATCTGTTCCAGGATATTTCTCTGCACTTTATCTATATCCGTAATTCCGGAAATACGAATCAGTCCAACGCTGGTTGACAGTAAGCCGGTCAACCTTCCCAGGAGATATCGCAGTCGTTGGAAATCAAAACATTCCAGAAGTAATCGCTGCTGGTACTGAATTTTTGCGGCTTCCAGTTTCTCAGAGGATGGCGGATTAAGCTGTGAGTCCCTGTTAAAGCAGAGGACAGCGGAATCTGTTTTTATACTGCGAACAGAAATAGGTGAACTCAGTACCATGCCTTCAAGGGTTCGGCAGCGACTCAGAGCCACATATACCTGACCATGGGCAAAGGCTGCCTGAGCGTCAATAACCGCTCTGTCAAAGGTGAGACCTTGACTTTTATGAATGGTAATGGCCCAGGCCAATTTTAACGGATATTGCTTAAATGTACCAATTTTGTTTTCTTTGATTTCACCGCTTTTTTCATCAAGTTTATACTCTATATTTTCCCAGTCGATGGGGTCAACGACAATCAGGTTATGCTCCTCAGGGCATTTAACCCATATTTCGTCCCCTTTTATTTTGCTGATAGTACCGATTTTGCCATTATAAAAAAGTTTCTCAGGAGACGGGTCATTGCGCACAAACATGACCTG